>JAUXBV010000085.1 GCA_030619215.1 Fibrobacterota bacterium
AAATCAGCTATTTTTTATTTAACGTTTAATCACATTTTTTTTATTTTCAACTCCTTCATCAGTGATGAACTGAGGGTAATACTTTTGTAAATAATTTTTTACATGAGTATTATTCCTTTCATGAATGTTAAAAATTTCTCTTTACCAATAAACTAATCAAGATGTTTTAGTGAATCTTATGAAAACATGGTTGTTTTATCAAAAAGTGTTTTCTCTGAGAAAACAGCCCTAGGCTGAAAAATTGTAACTTGGAGGTTTATAAAGGTAGGATTATCAGCTTAACAAAGAAGATGGTTATTAATTACTTTACAAAATGAGCCGAATAGCCAATGCCAATGTTGGAATAAAACTTAGCACCTGCAAGGTCATCAGGTTTGTTTTTGCCAAAAGGCCTGCTCTGTATACCAATCTCAAGGTTTAAAAAGAGTTTTCTTCGCTTTTTGTAATTCTCCCGGAAAAAATCCTTTTGCCCTAACAGGTAATCAAATTTAACGCCAAAGTCAAATCCGCAGCTTATTGGATCGCCGGAGCGCGCACTGAACTGGTAAGTCTCAAACCCAAAACCGGCATTCGGTGTTACGTACAGCTTATTAAACGTAAACCTGTAACCGTAAATAATTGATAGGTTGTCAAAATAGTGTGTTTCATTTTCTCCAAACCTCTCCTTCCCTATCGAAATACTGTCTTCCGTCTTGAAAAAACCAAAAGAAAGAGGTAAAGAAAAACAGTGGTTATTAAAACTCATGGTTGGATAAATGCCAAAATCAATATAGTAATTGACCTTTCCTGAAATATCCCCTGTTGGTAAACCCGTTCCAAAGAAGATATCGATCTTTGGAGAAAACTCAAATTCCCTGGGTTCAATGAGAATATTTTTATTAATAAATTCCTCATATTTATAATCAGGATACTCCTCCAAAAAGCTTTTACTGTCTGTATTGACATTCTGTGGAGTAATTCCGCCTCTTTCCAGGGAGAGAGTAAGCCACTTCATCAAAATCTCAATAAATATTAACTCATCAGCAGGCAGGGTGTTTTTTTCAGGTTCCTTTACTACTTCTTACTGCCGTTCATGCAACACTTCCTGAAGCCCGCTGAATATCTCATCATCCGGAGGCCTGAATTCCTTTGAATAAGCGCCTGAATATAACGAATCGAGCATTCCCGGCTTTATAACAAAGAAAAACGTATGCGTCAGTAAATCAATAATCAGCCGCTCCCCCGGCCATAGAAAGGAATATTTCGAATCCTCATACCTGCAGACATCGGAGAGGTCGATTACCGTTTCAAAATCGTGGGTTTTAATCGCATTTAAGATGGTAAACCTGTCCGAGACAATTGACTTCAGGTCGCTTTCGGGCTCTTCTGCTTTGAGAGGAATGAATAGAAAAAAAAACGTTATTGCCAAAAGCCGAGGAAATCTTCTACCCATTTATTCTACCATTTTCCATTTTCAAAATTAGTCATTAGAAAACTTCAGAGGTAAAAATATAACAACCCTCTATCTGAATGGAATTAAAGACTTTTAATTGTAAATTTAGAAAATATTTTTATTGCCTGCTTATTTCAGTGTCTATGACTTAAATATGCTAGGATAAAAAGAGCTACCGAAGTTGCTTGATCGCAAATTCATACACATGCTTATCATTCCCTGTTACATATATCCGGTTTATACCGTCATTTCTTCCATTACCTACGGCAATACCGTTTACCTCAAAGGTAGTCTCCATGTTCAATGTCTTTTGCCAGGATCCGCTGAATGAATATTCCCCGATTCCTGTTTTGGTTGCGGCATAAAGCCGGTCCAGCCCGTCATTTCTGGCCTGCGCAAGAGTTATGCCGTTTGCCTTTACTGTCTCGCTGATGGTTGTTGTCTCCCATTGTCCGCCATTATAGCTCAATTCATATATACCATTATTATTTCCATGAAGATACAGGCGGTTTACATTATCGTTTCTTCCGAACCCGGAGCACATTTCAATGCTTGTCATCACGGTAAGCCCCGAAATGGTTGCGCATTCGGCTATATCCCACGAACTGCTGTTCCATGACAATTCGTAGATATTGGATTCCTTTACAATATAAAGTCTCTGTACCCCGTCATTGCGGCCGTCAGTCACGATTGAGCTGTGAACATCAAAAGGGGCGGTTTCTATTTTCTGTGCACTCCAGTCGCCGAAGTTATATGATACCTCATAGAAGCCCTCCGTGTTATCATCGATATACACATAATTTTTATTATCGTTTCTCCCTTTACCGATAGAGAAACACCATGTCCACTGAATATACGGTCCCACAGCGCCGCTTTCCCAGGTGACATTCGCATAATTGTACTCAAACAGGTTGTAGCCTATTGCCATGATCTGATTTGTTCCATTATTTCGTACATCACCTATCTTAAGGCCATGCACACGGGAAACGTCATTACTTCCTTTGATCGGTATCTTATTCCATACGCTGTCATTAAACGAGAACTCATATATATTGCCTTCAACTCCGGAATTATCCCCGCTGTAAACCCTTTGAACGCCGTCATTACTACGGGCGTCGCCCACAACAATCTTTTTCTGCGCTTCAAGTAAAAACCCGCAATCGACCTTTTCCCAGGTGACAATTTTTTCTACGGTCAAACGTGCCGTATCGCTGGTGTCCGCACCCGCTGAATTACCGGCAATGCAGCGAAACAGTGCGCTGTCGTCTGCCAGCGAACAGGGTGGCGTTGTATACGTATTCAATGTTGCACCCGCTATATCAACAATATCTCTCTGCCACTGATAGTGTATCGGCTCCGTACCGGTGGCCATAATGCGAAAAACGGCTGTCTGACCTTCCGTAACGCTTTGCGGCTGAGGCTGTGTTGTGATAGTTGGCGCAATGGGCAGAAAATTGACTTTCAGCATAGCCTCGTCACTGGTATCTGAGCCCGCAGCGTTTTGGACGATACATCTGAACATAGACCCGCTGTCCGACATTGTTGCTGCTGCTGAGGTATACACAGAATCGGTTGCCCCGGAAATATCAGCCTTATTCTTCTGCCACTGATAGCTCAATGGAGCCGTGCCTGTTGCTACGATACTAAAAGTGGCAGTCTGACCTTCGGTAACCGACTGTAACAGCGGCTGTGTTGTAATAACAGGGGCAATTATATCCTGATACACTTTCAGAAGCGCTTCTTCACTTGTGTCCGCCCCCGCAGCATTGCTGACAATACATCTGAACAGGGAGCCGCTGTCCTGCGATGCTGCCGCCAGTATTGTGTATTCAGTACCTGTTTCACCGGGTATATCGGCACTGTTCTTTTGCCACCGGTAGCTCAATGGAGCGGTGCCGGATGCTACAATGTCAAATATGGCACTTTCACCGACAAAAACACTCTTGTTCTGCGGGTGAATTATTATTTCAGGCCTGACAATTGTATCAGTAACCGATAATACCGCAACTTCACTTGTATCGACTCCGCCAGCATTGCTTACAATACATCGAAATTGCGACCCGCTGTCAGCTTTGGTTACCGCAGGGGTTGTATAATCGCTGCCCGCGGCCCCGGTAATATCTGCACCATTTTTCTGCCACTGATAACTCAACGGAGAAGTGCCTGTTGCTGAAACAGTAAAAGTTGCACTATCCCCGGCAAGTATACTTGCATCCAGCGGATGGGTAATGATCTGAGGTTCGACTATATTTGCAGTAACCGAAAGAACAGCAATCTCACTGGTGTCTGAGCCGGCAGAGTTGCTTGCAATGCACCGGAACTGCGACCCGCTGTCAGCCATTGTCGCAGCCGGGGTTGTATAAACACTGTCTGTTGCTGCTGCCATATCAGTACCGTTCTTTTGCCATTGAAAATGTACAGGAGAAGTGCCTGTTACTGAAACAGCAAAAGATGCAGTGCTGCCGGCAAGTACGGACTGGCTCTGAGGGTTGATCATTATGACCGGCATTTCCGGTGTATTAACGGTTAATATGGCAATATTGCTGGTCACACTTCCATAAGCATTTGAAACGAGGCATCGGTATTGTGAATTGCTGTCAGCGAATGTTGCCGGAGGTGTTGTATAACCGGTATCAGTCGCACCACTAATATTGATACCATTCTTCTGCCACTGATAACCCAATGGGGCAGTACCGGTTGCTGAAAAGGTAAACGTGGCACTGTCGCCAACATATATACTCTTGCTTTGAGGGTTGGCTACTATTTTGGGTGGCATGTAAACTACCAGCGCATACGGTAAAGATGTGTCGGCGCCGAGCTCATTCCATACCACGCATCGGTAATTACCCGAGTGCGCAGTTTGCAAGGGGTTGAATATTAATGTATCATCATGTTCATCCGGTACCGCCATATTGTCTTTAAGCCATTCATAATACAGGGGTTCAGTACCAGTCGCTTTGATGAATAGAATAAGTAATGAGTCAAGAATTGAAGTTCCCTGTACCCGTATCTGTTTATCTTCAAAAAACGCTTCATATTCAGGTTCAGACGGGCCGGTACAGAAAATCCATACACAAAGCAACGTTGAAATTAAAGTAATAACAGGAAAGATGTGTTTTACAAAATGCATTTTTTTAACTCCTCTTTTTATTCCAAACCGGATTAAAAGGATTGAAGAATATATGTATTTAGAGATAAAGCGTGTTTTACTTTTTAATTTTTACGCATTTATTGCAGAAAGTTTTTTTTGAAAATAAAAAATATGCTCAAATTTGCAGGAAAAACTAAACAGCACTCAATTATACTCATTGACAAGCTATCCCTCATGAGCTACACTGTAAGTATAACCCAGAACAAACTACCCCATAAAAAGGAAGATGATATGAAAAAGTACGCATTCATATTTCTCATGGTATTAATTCAAATAATACAGGCCGGTAATTACCGGTTTGAAAAGCGAGGGAAATTCTTTAATAATTTCATTAAAAATAAAAAACATACTCGATCTCATATCAAAGCACCTCACGCCAGTAGTGGATGGAATACTATTGACTGGAATATATTATGGACCTTGGAATTCTACGTTGAGCCGGAAGCTTTTATTGAATTATCACCCTTTTTAAATATTAACAGCATCTCAGAGTGGGGTCACTGGGATGGATGGTTGAAACATACATATAATGAAAACTTCTTCGGCTCCTATTCCCGCTATATTTATATAATAACTAACGAGGGAAAGTTAACCGAATATACTGCACTCTTGAAAGGAGATGACGTTAGTCCGTGGGAAAACTGGGATAAATATGTATTTGAATATGATGCAAACGGGAATATTACAAATGAAACTAATCAGGAGTGGAATGACCTTGACAGCATGTGGGCAGACTTTTTTAAAAGGTCCTATATCTATAATACTTCCGGGACTTTGACTGAAGCAGTTTTCTATGATAAAGATAGTAACAATAACTGGATAGAATCAGAAAAGTCAGTGTACCAATACAACTCAACACCCTCTATGAATGGGATTAGCCTTCAGGAGAAGATTTCTAATGATTGGATTGAATACGTCAAAATAGTAATTAACTATGGAACAAATGGAAAAATTACCGAGTTAATATATTATGAGCATGAGGAGGAATACGGTCAAAAAACAGCGTTCAATTATAATTCCAGTAATAAAATTACAGACTATACGATTTCACTGCTGAATGTTGCAGACAGCACCTGGCTGCCTGATTATAACGTATCAATGAGCTATGACCCCAACGGTGACTATGGCGAGGTCATCACACAGGTGATGGATACGGTAAAGAGCACCTGGATTAATTATAACAAATTTGTCTATACATATAATGCAAATAAAAATATGAATGAGGAGATTGTACAAGAATGGAGTGACCTGTCCGCTGACTGGGCTAACGTAATCAAAAACGTGCACACCTACAATTCCCGCAACAATCCGAATACTTTTGTTAGCAACGAATGGAATGAATCAACGCTGCAATGGGAGCAGGTCGATTATACTGCAACCATAACCTATGAATATACAAACTCGATCATACCTGATAATTTCAGCGGTTACCTGAACCCGTTAATGCAGGTAACAAACAGGAACGGAAACATAAAGGTAACCCTCAATGGAAGACCCGGGAAAAGCGATGCAATGAAGGTCTATGACCTGCACGGCAGGCTGATATATTCAATGAAGCCGGTGTGGATGAATAACAAAACTGTTTATTCCTGGGATATCTCCGATGCAAACGGCAAAACAGTATCGCCTAAAGTTTATCTGCTCGCTGTTCGACAGGATGAGAAGTTATTTACGCAAAAAATTGTTCTTTCCCATTAATAAATTCCCTGATCTCCATACATTGCGCCCTGTGACTTGGATCAGTTAACTATTTTATACGAAGTCAAGGTACTTCCATCAAATGTGCTCACTCCTTTTACATAAGGACCGCACTATACATAATAAGTTGACGGGCACATATTCATTTTTTAACTATCTGTTTCCCGTAACTGATTCCCGGCAAATATTCCCTAAAAGATTCTTCCTGATGCTGTGAATGATTATGGACAAGACCAACACCGCCTATTTCGTACTTTTGAGGTTTATTACTGATAAGTAATTCCTGAGGCCATGAATCTGAAGAATCAATTAATGGTTGATACAAACAGGAAAATGCACCTCCCTCCTCCATCCCAGTATTCTTATAGGGTATGAACACAATCATATCAGTTTCATCACCAAAAGAGATGCCGGTTACAAAAAGAGACAGGATTAGTATAAACAGCCCCGCTTTTATTTTTCTTTTTCTCATACTATCAATAAAACTAATGACCGTCTTATCTATAATGAACATAAAGATCCCTTCTTTTATGTAAAATGAGCGGTAATACATATAGGCTTCAACACATACTATTTCTGCAAACACTATGCCATTAACGAATATCCGCTAATTCTTATTAAAAAAACAAAACTGGTGACATCTAAGAAAGAATAAAAACGGGAACTTCTTCCCGCATAAATGTAGGTAAGGAATTTAAACAACCTGTAATGCTATGATTTTAATAACATTATGAAGGCAAGCCTGGAGTGGGAATATCTTCTCAGCACTATGTTCTATATCAAATTGTACAAAAGAGAAGTAGAACAAACCCAAAAATTGTATTAGTGCACTTCATTTCTAATGATGCGTTAACCTTCAGTTGTTACGCAGCATTATGCATAAACTGGGATATAAAAAGAGCTGAATAGTAACACTATTCAGCTCTGAAGAATAACTATTTCAGTATTTACTTTTCAGTATACTCTGAAAAAAGCGAATCCCGCACTGAAGCATCCTGCGAAACCTCAACCTCTTTTTTGTCTATGTCAAGCAGCATCTTCCAGGCATAATCACAGACACGATACTGATAGATCTTGTTAGTGATGGTTCCCTCAGATCCCCACACCGGTGCCAAGCGTGTGTTCTTTAATAAAGGGACCAGATACTCCTTCGCACCCTCACCTTCCTCTATTATTGCTTTTGCCGCCTCTTCCCAGTACAGGTGGGGAACCCCGAATGCATTGAAAAACTTCGCGCTCTCAAGTGCATCAATGAGGGGCTTAATCCTGAATCCGGGCTCCAGTTTCTTATATTCATCCAGGTTAATCGTTCTGAGCGCCAGCAATCCCAATAAGAAAGGCTTTTCAGTTAACTTGAGCGCGGAGGACAATTCCGAAACAACCTTTGAGCCGCGTGAAACAGCCTCTTTATACGCCATTGAATTGAACGGCTCCAATCCTCTCTGGGATTCATTCGACAGGTCCTGTACCAGTTTACTCCCATCCATCTCTTTTAATTCCCTGGTTCGATTTTCTCTCTTTATTTTCATCTCATCAATCAGCTTCATCTGTTTTTTGATCTCCGGGTCCTTAATCTCCTCTTTTTTACCGCAGCCCATAAAAATACTGCACGCACCGAACAGGACTATGCTGATAATAATTATTACTTTTTTATACATGTTAATTCTCCTTATTGAATACATACCAGATTACATCGGGCTCATTGCAGGAAAGACATTTTTACCGAGTCCCGGAGCATCATTATTCCATTCCACAACCGATTCGTCAACCGCATCCCTGTGCCATTCCACGGCAATCTTGTCAATAAAGGATACCGAACCGCCTGAAGCTATGAAAAACCACCAGTAATAGTATCCCAAAAGATCGTTAAAACAAGCTGCGTCGTCATCTATACAAACAGGCACCGTGACAAAATCCAGCATAGTTTCATCAGGCCAGCCGCTTGGCGTATCCAGCAGGACCGCAGTTGTTGTATTATCACCGGGTGTCAATGAACCGGCAAACGATCCGTTGTTATTCCTTCCATAATACCCCCAGACACGTCCGTCCAGACGGTCAAGCATCCACCCGTTAAGGCACTCCGGGGTGCGTCCCGTAACCATACGGTTGGTGTACTCACTGGTCGGTGCAAGAAAATTCCCCGTATTCAGATCATATGCCCGTGCAATCTGAATATAAACTATCGTATCACACGTACAGGTCTCACCACATTCACCGGCATCAAAATCAAAACTCACCGAAACGCTCAATCCGCTTACAACGGGAGTGCCGGTAAAGGTAAATGTACCGCATGGAACTGTGGGTGTCCCGCAGCTCATCAGTAAAAACAGGCACATACCAAGGATGAAAAATAAAAAGGGTACAGGTTTTTGTTTATACATTACTCCTCCTATATTTGAATTGTTCAAAAACGGTGACGGTAACGAAAAAAAGAGACGAAAAACGTAACCCTTTGACGATACGGGCATCCTTATCCTAACCGTAACCGAATATTGAATTGTAACACATTGAAAAATCGCCAATCACTTCATTTTTCTGAAAGAGGAATATAACACATTTAAAACAAATTAGCGGGATTATATGAAAAATGCGACAATAAAGAATGGATAGAATACCGTAAAGAAAATTATTAAATCCTCAATAAGTCGCTAAAGCGGGACCGGATTGTGGCGGCGAACGGTTCTAAATTCACCCGATTTTTTAATCTTTTACTCCCAATAGTTAAAGTGTTCCGCGACTACTTGGACAAGGAGAATGTCAGCTCAACAGTTCAATAGTTAATCCTCCGCATTTCGCCAGGTCGAGCGCAATGGGTTTTATACGCTCACGATGCTTTGATTCATAAATAATTATGCTTGGTTTAGAGAGATGATCGGGATCAACTTTAGAAACAACTCCCACACATCCTACCAAATCAGGTAAAGGGGCGTCTGCAATCTTAACTCTCGTACCAACCGGGTAATCAGGAACAATTGAAACAAGAGTT
>JAUXBV010000180.1 GCA_030619215.1 Fibrobacterota bacterium
CCATTCTCCGGCAAATTGTAAATCCTGAGAATATTCTGCATTGATCCGGTCTTTGTAATAATGAAACTGAATTTACCCTTGGAAAAAATTGTGTTGGGATGTATTGCAGTAGAGGATTTGAATGGTACTGCAATTCTTATTGTATCCAGTGGTAGTTTCGAATTTTCGTTGTTTCTGAAAGTTGCGGCAATAGTATCCGCTTTATAATGCTGCAGCGTACCATCGCCTATGGTAGGGCTAATATTATCTATTACAACTCTGGGAAATGTACCACTAAAAGTATAGTCCCCACTCTTTAAAAGTTTATAGGTCTCTTTATCCTGTGTAGTGCCCCCAGTATTAGTAACCTCGATATCAACATTTGTATAATCATATTCAGCATCGCCAGGATCATAAATAAACCTGACCTCAAGAGTATCCATACTTTCATATATCGTATCTACAGGATTCCCATTGTAATAAAATCCAAGCTCTCTTTCCCAGCAATTTAATTCGAATTCATGTGGATAATGATCAGGGATATTAGCGCTATCCTGAATAGCAATATTAAATTCACCGCTAAGAGTAGAGTCTAATGGAATGCTAATAGTATCACCTTGAGGCGTGATAGAATCATATGCTCCAGTATAATTTGTCCTATATACAAATGGAGTTGAAACACCTACAAGAGGAAAATGGTTATTAAATGTAAAAGCCCCAGTAACAGAATCCCAATTGCTTACCTTTATAATACCATTAATTGTAAAATCTGCAGGTCGAAAGTAAACCCAATGAGGGTGTGGAACAGTAATGATGGAAGATAGAATATACATTGTTAATTGTAATAAATCTTGTTGGTTAATATTTATTTTCCATATATTACTACCAGGATTAGTAGTTGAATAGCCATTACCTTGGATATTATTAGTCATATCAATAAGGCTTTGAGGAGAGGAGGTAGTATCGTGTGTAAAAAACAGTGTAAAAGTTGTAGGAACGCTGTCGCCTTGAACAAAATCTTGAGGATTAGTATGGGGACCATTAGCAACGTCTGCCTCACCGTCTGAGAAAAAGAATATAAGATGTCTGTATTTATGTATTTGAGAAGATTTAAATGCATGTTTTGCTGCATCAAAAGCTGCGTTTATATTTCTTGATAGTCCATTATATTCATAATTTGAGGGTTTATATTTTAAATTTACATATTGATAATCATCCGGACACCCTGGAGGTTTTAGCGGGTCATCACGTGCAAGAACCGTATCTATCTCTAGTAATTCTTGAAGGATCTGCCATCCCATTTTACCATCGGGAGCATACGAAGAATCAAGCTTGAAAAAAGGCATATATGCCCCCACATCATATTCTGGACTCTGTACAAAACAGGGATTATCAGCAGGGTCAAAATAGAGGTGCTCTCTGAAAACTGCCAAACCAACTTCTGCACTTGGCAAATACTTCTTCAAAGTATCAATAATATCATGAACCGCAATGAACCTTTCACCCCATTGATCCATCGGATAGTCAGGCTGCGCAGGGCCATAATCATAACACATGCTACCCGAGTGGTCTATTAATAAGATTATCGTTGGCATTGGTGGTGGTGGAAATATAAGATGGTCAAATGGTTCAACTATAATTATTTCAGAAAGTGCAACACCCTTTTCAGAAATCGTAATCGTGGAATCTTTTAATTCTCCAATATCACCTTTATAAAACAATTTTCCTACTTCTGATGCATGCAAAAAGGTTATGAAAGAGCAAAGAATCAATGCAAACTGAAAATTTATTAGTCTTTCTTTTATATGATGATAAATCATCTGTGAAAATACTCCCTGATTATTCTGAAGTTAAACACTATTGATTTCCTATAATACTATAAAGTCAACTATATATAGAGTCGAAATATTAACCACTCTGGTTCATATTTTTCTATTTATTTCTTTTTTTTTACTTAGACATTATCAACTATTTCCATTTTCAAATACTAAATGTAATTTTAACAGTATAAAACTAAAACCGGGATTAACATGGATCAGAAAGATAAAGAAAAGCAGGAACAGAAAAAATTCTTAGGCATATATTTCAAATGCTGTAATGTTTACGGCCGAATATACAAAAACAAAGCTGGCAATGCCTATGAGGGTGTGTGTCCGGGCTGCGGGAGACCTGCCGTTGTCTCAATAGGCGAACATGGAACCAGTTCACGATTTTTCGTTGCGGAATAAGTTTAAAATCTTAATCATAAAATATTGATATTCTTTGAAAGATTTCATACTACCATAGTTAAACCAATCCGTGTATCCATAAATCCGGTTTATCCAGGTCAGGTAACTATAAATTTATCAATATCTTGCATTATTTTTGACAAAAACATATCTTCTCGTGTAATGACATTATTTAATTTAATGGTAGTTTAGCGGAAAAAATAATGGTATTATGGAAATAGTAAAAATATTGTGGATTATTAAATTTTTCTTTTTTACCCTTGTACTGTTTTTTATTTGGAGCAAAATAAACGTTATTTCCAATAAAATAAAAACCATTACTTCCAGCATTGAAGATATTAAAAAACTTGAGTCTGAAGACTCAGAAGCTGTTGAAACTGTGGAAGAAACTGTGGAAAATGAAAGTGGCTAATTATATTTAGCATACTCACGCATTTTCTACATTTATATATATGCTCTTTGAAATTCTGTTTAGCGGATGAAGCACATGCTGATAGAGCTCATAACAAATAAATGTTTTCGTCCCTGATAGTCTGGGTATCAGAGGAAGAAAGTTCAATCAACCTGTTTCATATTTGAAACAGCAAAAGAAGAGCTGATCAGCTATAATAATTTTAACAATCTATTCAGATGAGGGTAGATCATAGAAAATATTCAGCAAAAATATAGAGCAACTCTCTATCTCACCGGCAAACATTTCAATTTCACACCCATGCAGCCGGTTCCCAGCAGATGATAGTTGGAAACGCCCTCATTGTTCAATTAACTTATCACAGTCATCTTTTTTGGAGAACATTTATTATGGATTTAGCACCAATAGTATCAACAGCATTAGGTATTGTTTTTATCCTTCAAATCATTATCATTATCCAGGTTAGTTCATTAATGCGACGTGTAAAAAGCGGTAAACCTGATTTTCCTACTTCAAAGCCCTTTATAAAAGATCGTAGCATAAAAGGCGGCATGAAAAAAGGTAAAGAATATAAAAAAGCTAAAAGACCGCAGGAAACCAAAATACAGTCTCCGGTTTCTTCTGTTGAAAAATCATTAAGGGATATTAACCTTCGCCTGAAGAATGCTGAACGTGACCAGGAAAAAGCGCGGAAGAAATTGAGTGTACCTGAGTCAAAGGGCCCGAGGAAAAAACCGTTTAGAGAAGGACCAAGAAAACCAATTCAAAGACGTGAAGGTGGAAGTAAAAAGCCAAATATTCGAGAGAAGACTTCCTTCAAACCCCGCCAGGAAAGAGCGCCGGATACTTTTCAATCACCTCCCCCCGTTAAAAAAGAGGCTCCTCAAGATCTAATAATACAAACCCCAGCTCCAGTTTCACAAAGTGAAATTTCACCAGAGCAAGGCTTTGGCCGGGGCAGTAAAATAACGGTTAAAAGGCGCAACCTTGAAAACGGTAAAACTGAAGAAAAAATCCCTGATGGACAACCTAGTGCGGTAGATGTAATCGAAACTGAAACAGAACAGAATATTAGTTTCGGTCGCAGGTAAAAAATAAAAACCATTTACAAGTATTAGTACAATATCAGCCGGGAGGTTTTTCTTCCGGCTTTTTTTATAAGGTTATAACGCTGAAAATGCGCCTGCCTCATTTGTGCAATTAACAGCCATATACACCGGGCTAGTTGCTTTTGCAGCACCGAAAACCGATTTGCGGTTTGGCAGCGCCCTTCATACCAGGTGAAATGTCCTGGCATTTTGAGGTAGGGCCGCCCATGATCATAGTTCTGCCGCGTGAATCGGTTACCCATTCAAAAAGGTTTCCTACCATATCGTATACATTTAATTTCCCCACACATTTTATGCGTGATCCGGAGGGTTCAACCAGTTTTACCCCCTCTGTATTGCAATTATGCTCTTTCATCTGTACTCCGTAAGGATATGGATACCCTTCGAGGCCACTACAGGCCCATTGCCACTCCTGAATAGTGCACAGGCGCTTACCATTTTTTTTACACAAGTTCCGGGCACCGGTATAAGGAATATTTCTATACGGAACAACGCCTTTTTTATTCGGGTATTCATATTTGTCAATACACACCTTGATTAAGGGACGCCCCGCTTTACCGGGTGGTATGTCAATAAGAATCATATCTCCGGGACAGGAAAGGCTTTTCCTATATGCTTTAATCACATCTTCGTAAGGAACTGGAGTATGCCTGTAAACCCGAAGTACATGATCCCGCCTTATCATTTTAATTGCCCCTGTTGGTATTGTAAGTGTGATTCCCTTTAAATCATCCTTTCTAATTTTTCCAACTACCTGTAAAGGTGGAGCGTGTATGCCATGCTCATCGGTTTCCGGATTGAGCACAAACACAGTATCAAGCGGGCCTTCCTGGGTTTTCGATTTTTCAGTTTCTGCTTCCACACTTGAAATTTTCATTATAATATCACGGGTGATGGGAATAACCGATCCTCCAACATCAATTCTTACTGTTTCTTTATCAATGCCGCTTACCGTTCCTTTAAAAACAGTGCCACTTTTAATACGGATCTGAATTTTTCCAACAGCACCTTTACGATACAGCAATTCATCAAAGGAGAATATTTCAGGTCCGGCAGGTTTACCTGTTTGGGGAGTTATTTTTGAAATCTGTGCTATAATATCACGGGAGATGGGAATAATCGAACCGCCAACATCAATTTTTACCGCTTCTGTGTCAATGCTGCTCACCGTTCCTTTGAAAACTCTACCGCTTTTAACGCGGATCTGAATTTTCCCCACAGCGCTTTTGCGGCGTAGCAATTCATCGTAGGAAAATTCTCCGGCGCCAGGTGCAGACCTTTTTTTGAAAGTACTTATCAATTTATATTTAAGTATCAGCTCTTTTTTAAAGGTATAGTACTCACCTTTGCATGCAATAATCAGAGAAGTTTCGCTCTTTTCCTCAACAATACCCTCAAGGATATCACCGGTAGTAAGCTCCATATAATAGGTGCCGCCAACCTGAATATCCTTAAGAGATTCTATTGCATGGGTTTCAGCATACAGGAAAATAACCAATGCTATTACGAAACAATTTTTTACCTGTGACATAGTTTGTAATACCCCTTAATAAAGATGTATAGAATTTATTGGTCAGGTTTTATATATGATATAGTGAAAAATATGTATTACCATGGGTAATTTAATTACATCGGTATGTGTTGGTTCAATGTATGTCTTTAAAAAATTAAAGAGTCTCAATGATTTTGTTTTTATTCACACCCTTATGATTTGCGACAGCTCGAAGTATGGAATTAATAGTTCCTATTCGCAAAGACTTATGGCTTGGTATTGACATTCGCTGGTGAGAAGGTGATTCAGTTTCAAGAATGACGTGGCTTCCAACTTGATGTATCTGCCGATATCCCCATGATTTGCAAAGTGCTTTGACAAGTGAATCGCCACTGATATCACGCGGTATTTTCATGCAGCAGACAACACCTCGTCGCGAACAAAATGAAGGCGAATCGTTAAAGGCTCCTTACCGTCAAAATAGTACGCTGATACGGCTTCACGTACATTTTTACGCAATTCTTCCCATGTGTCCGCCTGAGTAAAAATGTTCTCCGTAAGACATTCAGCTACATATCCGCCGTCTTGCTCTTGCGTAACTTCAAATATTAATTCATCTGTATTCATATCTATAAGATACAATTATTTAATAATTTTCACCAATGATTTTTAATTGAAAGACATATCTCATAATACTATAAATTAAAAAAAACAATCCCGTATCATAAATCAATCCCATGTTATTTTAAATCTTCCTATAATATTATCGTTTATGGAAATTGTATTTACCGGTTAAACTAAAGTATATTTTTCTAACTTTGACAGAGAGGATGGAACTGGTGTTTCGACTGGTCTTCAAAACCAGTAGTGGGCGGATAGAACCGTCTATGGCAGGTTCGATTCCTGCTCTCTCTGCCATTTTTATATGATTTGTAATATTACAACAGGTTGACAATTGGCGGTAATATGGATGCAATAACCCGGCAAATACCTGCGGTGGGTACATTGATAAACAAGCTTGAGCTAAAACCGCTTATGGAAACGTACGGCAGGGAGCTCGTCACTTATTCTTTAAGAAAGGTTATTGACCTGTATCGCGCCGCTTTACAAACCAGAGAAACCGGCTCGTTGGATATTGATACCATTACGGCAGAAGTGAGTGCTCTGATAATAAAAATTACCACCCCCTCCCTCAGGCCGATTATCAACGCAACTGGTGTGGCTCTTCATACCAACCTTGGGAGGGCGCCGCTTGGCAACAAAATCCTTGACGACCTTAAACCGATTATCTCCGGATATTCAAATGTTGAGTTTGACCTCAGGGGCGGATGCAGGGGGCGCCGTAACGAGCATATTGCAGAGCTGCTCAGGTACCTTACCGGCGCGGAAGATACTCTTGTCGTAAACAATAACGCGGCTGCAATAGTATTGGTACTACACACCTTTGCCAAGGGAAAAGAGGTTATCATTTCCCGCGGAGAGCTCATAGAGATCGGCGGCTCCTTCCGCATCCCCGATATAATGCGCGCCGGCGGCGTGAAGATGGTTGAGGTAGGTACTACCAATAAAACACGGCTTTCGGATTATGAACAGGCCCTGACACCTAAAACAAAACTGATTTTCAAGGCGCACAAGTCCAATTTTACCATGTCGGGATTTATTGAGGAAGTGTCAATACAGGACCTTACCAGGTTCAGCCATGAACATGATCTCCCTTTATTTTATGATATTGGCTCGGGGCTTCTGCGAAAAC
>JAUXBV010000275.1 GCA_030619215.1 Fibrobacterota bacterium
TCACAAGTGCTATGCAGAGAACGGTATTGAAGAGGAGTGTGAATATGATTAACATTGAATATAAAAGATTTTACTACGCCACCTGTCTGGACTATCCCTAACCATCACCTTAACATATAAAACTTGCAGTCCCCTTATATTTTCACAAAATAAACCATGTCATGAAACTGTTTACAATACAATTATTCATTCTGTTCACCTTTCTCAACACCCCCGCCATCCCTCTCTCCGGCCCCCAACACGGCGAATACGAACGCCGTGATTATCATGTAACGGGAACGGTAACAGTCCCGGCAGGAAAAACCATGACTATTCCGGCAGGTTCAATACTCCGCTTTGACCGGTACACGGGTCTTATTGTGCGTGGTACGCTGCGATGTCCTGCGGCGGATACGGTGCGGGGCGTATTATTTACCACCTCGGTAAATGAAGGTGATTATCCGTTATGGAACGGCATTGAGGTAGATTCCGGCGGTTCGGTTTTTCTGGAAAACTGTTATGTATACAACAGTGTATGCGGCCTCAGGTTGTCTGATGAATGCAGAGAGGCTGCTATAGAGAATACTTTATTCAGGGATAATGAGAATGATTTTTCAGCCGGCAGCAGCCCTGTTATAATTGAAAAGGATGCGCCTTTTACTTATTTTCGTAATGTTAAGCCGAAGAGTATCACTCCGGCAGATGGTGCTGCCGAAAAACGTGGATGGAAAATACCGGTTCGTTTGAGTCTTGGCGCTGCTGCGGTCGCGGGATGTGTTTTAAGCGTGGTGTTTCATAATGACTGCGAGGACTATAAGCAAAAGTACGATAACGCGGGAGAAGACGCAGCGTCAATTCGTGAAAAGGGAAACAGCGCTCTGTACCGGCGGAATGCTGCGGGTGTAATCGGGGCAGCCGCATTAGCAGGGTTTGTGGTGACGTTTTTCTTTTAAGGAACATTATATACAGGATACTTTTTAAACCATGTTTTCAATGCAATTACGAACGTATTTCTTCCTGTGGCTTTGCCTGACCTTATTTCAGTGCAACACCATCCAGCCGACAAACATACACGACAACGACTACCCCGGCGACTACCGCTTCGAAACAACCTGGGACTCCCTTACTGTCAATGACACGCTTGAGATATTCACACCATACGAAGTTCCTTTCAGAATAACCGGCGAGGACTGGTTCGCGGCCTTTTATCTTTCAGATGCTACCGGGGCTGTTATCTGCGATTCTGCAAATTTTACTGTTCATGATGACGACACCACGATTACGTTCTATTTTCTTTGGCAGTTTCCGGGTATACCTGTTCTGCACGGGGTGCGTCCCAACGGAAAAGAGGTTGTATCCGAGTGTCCGCAGTCAATTACTGTTCTCAATCCATACAAATTATACCTAGACACTATCCAGGGTATATCAAGCGAAAATACCGCGGTGATAAACAAATGGTTTAATACGGGTATACTACCCGATTCACTGCGCAGTATCTGGATAATCAACGGCGTGGTCGATACTGTTTTTGGTCTGATAAAAACCTACATTTCCCCGGCATCCGGTTTTACCGTATCTGCCGCACTGCTTGACGTGTACGGAAACAGTATCGATTTCGGCGGTGTGAGCGTGTCGGTGAAGGGGTATTCGCCGGTAATTGATACGGTTATTTTGAGCACACCTTTTTCGCTCGGTAAAAAGGCAGCTTTTACCGTAAAATTGTCCGATGCTGACAGTAATGATTTTTCTGTGTATGCGTATACCGGCACGACTCCTTTGTTTGATTCCTGCCCGGCGGTTCCGTATGACACTGTTGTGTCGGTTACCACCCACCGGGAGATAACAGACACCGGGGCGACTGCTTTTACCGTGTATGTTACCGATACCACCGGTCTGAAATCGAACATTATTACTATAAATATAAACGTGCTCTATACCCTGCCGTCACCCGAATTTTCATCAAGTGAGTTAACGATTCCTAAAGGGAAAGCCGTTACCCTGAAAATTTACGATACAAACTATACCTCCGGCGCAACATACCGGTGGCGGTTTTTACGAATTGGCATAGACAGCATCATTGCAGCAGACAGTTTTTCTGTGACATATAATGACACATTACCCGATACTGTTATTGTAAGCGGTACAGACAGGTTTGGTTACACCGGGAAATCCGATACTCTGCGAATAACTCCTGCACAATTGGATTATACAATTCACAAAGTAGTTTTCCCGTCAACAATAATGTCGAATGTGCTGTCTGTCTATGTTGTAAGCGTAAAGGATACCAATGGTTCGCTTGTGAACTCTAATGTCGAATACGTGTGGAATATTGATAATGAATCCTGCATTGATTCAATCTATAAAAACAGTGACACGTTAAAACTTACCCCCTCTGACAATGCAAAATTTTTCATCTTGTCAGTGATGGCCGTTGTTGATTCCAAAGATACAACCAACACAATAGCTGAAACAATTACTGTTTTAGTTAAACCGGTATGCAATTTTACTCAAACCTCATATACTGTTTTGCTCGGTGACACAATGACTTTTAAGGTTGATATAAACAACAATCTTTCTATTGACAGTATTTATATGCAATTTGATGCAACAATTATTCCGCTTGGCAAAATCACACAATTCAGCAGGGCGTTTACTGTGTTGGATACGCTTACTGCGTACACCTGGGCAATTGACAATAATGATGTAGTATCCGATACTGATTCAGTTGTTGTGTCAGTATATTCCAACAGGCCAACGTTTAATCCTGATAGTGGTGATACTGTGGTGTTTATTAATGACACGGTTACCATTACATTAAACGCCGATCCGGGAAATAAAATCAGTACAATTACACACTATTTCTGGGACATAAATGGGGATCAAATCTTTGACGATACATCAACTTCCAATGTTAAACAATTCATATTCAATGTTCCTCATGACGGAAATATCTATGCAAATTGTGTCAATGATATCGGTTACACCGCAGAAAAGAATTTTAAGTATCACATCATTGCCCATAACGGTACACCAATAGTTGATACGGCATACACCGATACAAACTGGGCGTACATTAATGACACGATAAAACTTAACATAACCGCTCGCGACATCAACGGTCTTATCCAATCTGTCCATATCGACACGAACAGCGATACGGTGAGTGATATCACAGTTACAGGTATCAATAACGCAAACTATTCAGGTACTGTTAATCTGATGTTTAGTAACCCTGGAACATATCCGGTTATGGTATGGACCATTGATAATGATTCAAAAATGTCAGAAGTTAAAACTTTATCATCAATCCTTACAATCGATGCCGGTCAACCCTATGTGAGCGGGCTATCACCCGACACTGTTGACATCAAGGACACATACACTTACACAATAACAGCTATTGACAACAAGAGTATCACAGATTTTTCATGGTCGCTGAATTCAATTGATTATACTTCGCTTGGAGCGGTCAATACTTTTACCCATTCCTTTTCTGACAGCGGGTGGCAGGCAGTTTATCTTAAAGTAACCGATAATGAGAGTAATACTTCTCCTGTTGTAAAAGATTCTGTGTATGTCACTTATAATGCGCCTGTGATTGATAGTATTTCGCCTGACACTGCATGGGTCAAAGATACTAATAGTTACACATTTTATTTTCATGATGTAAATGATTCTGTTGAGTCTATCGTTGTTAGCTGGGGTGATGGAAGCACTAATTCAGGTTCCTCAAATTTGTCAGGGACGAATGTTTCTTTTTCACACGCCTACCCTGTTTCAAATGATACTTCGTATGTGGCAGGTGTAACAATTACAGATAATGACAATATATCGGTGACAGGAAATTTTACTATCTGCGTTCTCAGGGGAACGCCGGTAATCACCTCGATCTCAATAGACACGACCGGCGATAACCTTTTTGTCGTGGACAACCGGAAATATCACGTATCCGTGTCTGATCCGAATGGTACCATAAAAAAAATCTATTTCTCCATTGACGGCGATAATATTGCGGAAAGCACAATAACTTTCCCGTATGCCGCGGCATCCGTTGACACCTTTATCTGGAACTCATGGGAGATAACCAATTCCGGGGATAAAACACTCAGGTTCTGGGCGGATGATGATGATACTATTTCTTCAGCGAATAAAGACACCTCTGTCACAGTAAGACTTTGCGAACCGGTGCTGTGGGGGGATGATAGTGATACTACCTGGGTGGTTGTTGATAAGCAACCTGGTCAAGATTTTACATTGCATATTAATTGTTTCGATACAAATGGTGTATTCACACGTTTTTATTGGCAGGAAACTTCTCCCTTCGACACCACCTCCGGCTCCTGCGTGAAAACAAATGACAGCACGAGGACGAGGATTATTGGTAGTCCGTTAGTTAATGTTGGCTGGAACTCCTGGATCTACGGTCGCGACGAAGACAATATCCTTGGCGGGAAACAGTTTATTGTTTATGCCGACAGCATTCCGCGACAGGTAACCGGACTCAGCGCGGACATGCAGGATGGCGGTGACAGCGTAAGGCTCATGTGGGGGCTAGAGCTTGACGAGAAGGACAATCTTGAGACAGAGGTAAAACTCATGATAAAGTATTCCAATGTGGGCGATCCTGACTCGACCCTCCTTGATTTTACCGCAGCCGGGGATTTCGGGGTGACACAAATCGGGTCGGACTGGTACAGGTATTTTAAATTTGGAAAGACGCAGACCGGGCCTGCCCTCTGGCGTGTTGTCTTGAGGGATAAGCGCGGGAGTGAGACGGAGAGCGATGTTGCACCTTTCACAATACCGTAGGAAAATAATTGATAATTGATAATGGATAATTGACAGGAAAAGTGTGTAATAATGGGAAATACAGCAGGACTTAATTTCAGGGTCTGGGGTAATAGTTCATCATCAAAATCGACGTCCAAATCACCGGTTTCAGAAGCTCCGATGAGTACTACACCGGCGCCGGCTGATTCAACAACAAAAAGGTTAGATATAAGAAACATCACTTTCTCAAACGGTAAATTCATTACACCTGCAAATGGTGTGAAAACTGGCGATACGATTGAAGCACAGGCAGACTGTAAACCCGTATTAACAAATTGCAGTACGAAAGTACCGTTCTCACTTTTTTCAGAATATGATGAAAAAGTCTACAAACATGGTTATCAGGTAGAAGGAATGGTAAATGAGAAACATGCTAAAGCTAAAATGGAATTAAAAAAGGACCCCAATTACGAAAAAGATGGTGGCAAAAAAGGGGCAGTAAAGTACTTTTTTAAAGTCCGGCATAATAAAAACGAGATTCATGAAAGTGAAAAACTGGAAATACAATCGAATAAAGTTGTAAAGAAAGGTGATAAAGGTAAGATTGTAGAAGAGATTAATATCCGTTTATCCGGTTTCGGTGGAGGTGTTCCTTCTGACACTTTTGACGATGTGACAGAAACAAAGGTGAAGAATTTTCAAGAGTTGTATATGAAAAAGAAAGAGCCTTCTGGTAAGGTGGATGAGGAGACTGCAAAGGCTATTGATGAGTTTGGGGAGAAGACCATATTTGAATCTCATGAGTTTGGACAATTGAAATGCA
>JAUXBV010000190.1 GCA_030619215.1 Fibrobacterota bacterium
ACTGCCTGTGTGAAAAATATGAGAAACAGTCTGTTATTTCACGAAGAAAGGATGTTGAAAATTATCTGCGTTTTCGTTTTGGCATGAGAAAGGATGAGTATGTTGCGGCTCTGTTTCTTGATAACAGCAACCACATTTTAGCAACAGAGGAGATTACCGAAGGAACGGTTAACCAGTGTGTTGTCTATCCGCGCGTCATTATTGAGAAAGCACTGAAGCATGGCGCTTCTGCGGTTATTTTGGCACATAACCATCCGGGAGGTTGCGCAAACGCCTCCGAGTCTGACTGGCAGATAACCGAAAAGCTTCATTCTGCAGCCAGGATTCTTGAAATTAATCTGTTGGATCATATAATCGTTTTGCCAAATAAGGTAATAAGCTTGAAAGATCATGCGCGCTGGCCCAAGTAGTTATACTTTGTAAATCTTGACATACGGCAATATACAATAACCAGGCAATAAACCCTGCATGCTGAAAAAAAATTCTATCTGCCTTTTTATCTGCATATATACATTTGTTTATGGCGGTTCCATTGTTGGCACAGCCCGCCATGCCCAAACCGGCAAGGTTTTATCAGGAGTAACTATCGAAATTCCGGAATTGGAAAGAGAGGCAATAACCGACTCTTTGGGGGCTTTTCGGTTCGACACTCTTACACCGGGAACGTATACATTACAGTTTACAAAGAGCGATTTTGAGCCGCAGACCAGAAATGATGTGTATGTCGCGGGCTCAGGGGAAAAGAGAGTTGACATCGACCTGGTGCCGCAGATTTTGACATTAGAGAAAATGGTAGTACGCAGCACCTCCTTTCACCGTTCTCCTGATATGTCATCCTCCACAAAGATCATGAATGCTGATGAGATACTCCGCGCTCCCGGCGCATTGGTTGATATCCAGCGCGTGGTGCAGAACCTTCCCAGTGTTACATCCGGCGGAGACAATGTGAACGAGGTCGTTGTCAGGGGAGGTACGCCCGGAGAGAATCTATTAATAATGGATAATATTGAAATCCCTAATGCAAACCACTTTGCGGATCAGCATTCGGGTGGTGGGGTAGTATCGTTAATCAATCCGCTTCTTGTCAAGGGGCTGACTTTTAATGCCGGGGCGCCGCCGGCGCAGTATGGCGGAAAAGCGTCATCGGTCATTGATGTAAGTCTTCGCGACGGTAATGACGCCATAGTTCTCGGCGGGGTGGACCTTGGCATGTCGGGCGCCGGCGGCCATGTTGAAGGGCCCATGTGGCGCGGGGCGAACTTCATGGCTTCTTTCCATAAAAGCTATCTTGATTTTATCTCATCCTTCGACCCGACAACCGCAATACCTGAATACTGGGGATTGCAGGCAAAAGTGTCTCAGAAAATTGCAGGGCATAAACTGTATGCAAACTGCATCTATGGAAAGAACGGCATTACCGTCGGTGATTCAAAAGAGATCGGTATGGATTATGATAAGACCGAGGCCGGTGGTGTTGTTTATGCTACCGGCCTGAGCTGGGATGCTTCATGGAGGGATAGACTGTCTACAACGGTTGTGATCTCCGGTACGGGGAATACCTACGACCGCCTTACCTATGATCCTGAGCATGACACGACAGCGGCTGATACCGGTTTTTTCGGCGGTTCATGGGTTGACGAGCAGACATTAAAAGCGGAGTGTGCATATTCTTTGAACAACAGCAATAAAATGCAGTTTGGCGCCTACGCCAGGCGAGGTGAATTTTTAGTAGACCAGTGGGAAAAACCGGACACATTAAAAAATTACTCAATAGATCCTGTCAATGGGATACCGGATACGACACCTTCCGGTGATTTGATAATTTATCAGGAGTATGTCAATGTGCATGATACCACGTATAAGTATGGTGGATACGTCTCTTTTATCTTTCATGCTTTTAACCGCCTGCGTTTGGTACCGGGTATCCGTTTTGACGGCCTGTGGTATAATAAGACATTTTCGGTTTCTCCCCGTTTAAATGCAGTGGTGTCGTTAAATGAGAACCTCGACTTGACATCCGCTTTCGGGATTCAGTATCAGGACCCCGAGTATGTTGACCTTGTTATTGACCCTGCAAATAAGAATCTTAAACCCAAGAAAGCTATAACCGGTATTGTCGGATTGGAATATTATTTTAATCCATTGGATGTTAAATTGGTAACTGAAGGGTTTTATAAACATTATGATAACCTGTTGTTTGATTCCTCTTTGCTAACAATAGACTCGCTGGATGAATCCGACAAACTTGTTGACGATGGGGAAGGCCACACATTTGGCATAGAATTGTTCGCTCAGAAAAAATTGACCAGGTCATTTTTCTGGACAGCCGCCTTTGCCCTGTCAAAATCGTTATACAAAGACCTTCGCCCGGGGCATGAGGGTGAATGGTATGACGGAGATTATGACTTCAGGCACTCGTTTACCTTCACCGGCGGGTGGAAGAAAGACCTGTTGAAATCTAAACGATATAAAAAGAATTTTCATGACAAGCTCTGGTTCAAGCTGCTCTCACCCATTATGCCGATCGCAGATAGAATCGAAATTTCTGTAAAGTGGCGTTACCTTGATGGGAGGCCCTATACGGAAAGATTATACAGCAATATCTACAGGCGGTACTATATTGATACGGATTCGGGCCTCAACACAAAAAGGCATGACCCTTACCACCGATTGGATTTACGCTTTGAGCGGCGTTATGGCTTTGGATTTTTACAGATGATTTACTATATTGATATTCAGAACATTTATAACAGAAAAAATATCTGGACATATCTCTATTCTGATAGAAACCATAAAAGAGAGGCTATCTATCAGTTCCCGTTTTTTCCCGTAGGAGGAATAATCATTGGCTTTTAGACCCGAACTTTCGTGGGAATTTCTATCAAAAGACGAAATAGAATTCCGTACACTCAAGGCTATACGCAACCATGTCGCCCATCTGAAAGAAGATTCCCATTATTATAGCCAAATATTGAAAGAGATAGACCACTCAGAGATTGATTCACCCGATGATATTTCAAAGCTGCCTTTTACCGGAAGAACAGACCTGGTTAATAACCTTCAGCAATTCTGGTCAATACCCTTTGAGCAGGTTGCGGAAATGGTTGTTACAAGGGGATTAACAGGATTACCGCTTGTTTTTATTCTGAGCCAGGGAGATTTGGAACGGCTTGCTTTTAACGGGGCTTTGGAAATTAATGCGATAGGCCTCACTTCTGAAGACCGGGTGCAGATACATCTCACGTTAGACGGGCTTCTTATTGCAGGTATGTCCCATTACAGGGGGCTCAATGCTCTCGGAATAAACACCTCCCGTGTCGGCCACATCCCTTTTGACAAGCAAAAGCATTATATCGATTTGCTTAAGCCGACTGTTCTTATCAGTACACCATCCTATCTTAAAGTATTCGGCCAGAGGTTGGTGGAATCGGGGTATGACTTGCCGAACTCTTCAATAAAAAAGATTTTTTGTGTCGGTGAAAGCGTGCGCAATGAAGCGCTTGAAATAAACAGCATCGGTAAAGCGGTTCAGGAGTTATACAATGCTCAGCTATTTAGCGTGTATGGTGTAACCGAGTTCTCCGTATCATACAGTGAATGCGCGGAGCAGAACGGCTGCCACTCACATCCGGAGCTTATTTTTACGGAAATTGTTGATGAAAATGGTAACCCCGTTCCCGACGGAACCGTTGGAGAGCTCGTAGGAACGCCCCTGGGTGTTGAGGGTGTCCCCCTTCTTCGATACCGCACCGGTGATATAACATTCAAACTTCCCGGTACCTGTAATTGCGGGAGAAACTCAGACCGGATAGGGCCGATTCTTAAACGCAAATCGCAGATAATAAAATTAAAAGATAAGACGGTGTACCCCCTTGCCATAACCGGCGCCCTTGACGAACTGGATTATATAGAAGATTATGTATTAATTATCGAGGGAAAGGTGTCCTTTCCCGACCAGGCAACGCTTCATATTGTTGCACCGGCCGCCAGGCTGGACAGTATAACTGTCCATTTGCGGGAAAAAGCGGAGGTGTCAATCCCGATTCTTATTTCAAATGTTGCCACGATTAACTCCTTCAGAGGCGGTACGCGGAGAGAGGTGAAGATAATAGATAAAAGAAATCAATAAGGGGACAAGGTTAAAATTTGTAATACTTAAGGACATTCGTATGAAATTTCAATTGTTGAAATTATTAGTTATTGGATTGTTACTGCAGACACAAGGCATATTTTCACAAGACTCTTTAACTATAGATAATAACGAGCAAGACGTTCCCGACAGAGAGATAAAATTACTCATTGCTAAAAGAGAAAGTGAATTTAAGAACGCAGTTGCGGAAAAGGTAAAGCTGGAAATAGAAAAAGCTAATGTTACTGTTGAGCTTATTAATATCAAACTTTTAAAAAAGAAGAGTATTGATGATTTCGATGCGGTGGTAATAATAAATGAGGTCCGGGCATGGCATCTCAATAGACATACGAAAAGCTTTTTAGGGAAGCTTGATTCTACACAAAGGGAAAAGGTCATCATGGTAAGCACCGCTGCAACTGACTGGAAAACAAAAGAGAAAGATATTGATGCGGTGACGGTTGCGTCGGAAACGAGTAATGTAAACTCTGTTGCTAAGGATATAGTAAAAAAAATATTGATTCTTTTACATTTGGAGTAGCAATTACTTGATCCTCCAGTTCAAATACTTCCAACATATACACACCTGATATATCCAAAAAGTATACTATTCATTATGGAAATTCATTTTATCCTTGTTGAGCCGACTGTTCCGGAAAATGTCGGAGCAAGTGCCCGTGCAATAAAGACCATGGGGTTTAAATCCCTTCGGCTTGTAAATCCCTGCAACTACCTTGATGATAAAGCACAAATGTTAGCCCATGGTTCCGTGAAAATCCTTAAAAATGCGCGTGTGTTTTCAAATTTAAAGGATGCCTTGCATGACATTGACTTTGTTATTGGAACTACTGCAAAAAAAAGATTGGTCAAGAATGAGTATTATACCTGTTTGGAGATATATGAACTTATTAAAAGAAAGTCAAAGACAGTAAACAATACTGCAATTGTATTCGGAAGGGAAAGCAAGGGCCTTTTAAACTCAGAAATAAAACAGTGCGACATTGTTTCGAGCATTCCTATGAAAACAAAGTATCCTTCACTCAATCTCGCCCAAACCGTTATGATATATGCCTATTCCCTGTCTCCTCTTGCACTTGGAGAATCGAAACCCGATAAAAAAACAGTCGATCAATCACAAATGCTTGTTCTGAAAGAGAATATTTCCAGGCTCATGAAGACAATTGGCATTAAGCCGAATGTTTTTGGCAGGATCATGGAGAGGCTGGGTGCGCTTGGAGATGGAGACATACATCTTTTACACTCCTTGTGTTATAAACTCTCCCAAAAACTTGACAAAGCATAACAGTATAAAATATCCCCTCTAAAACACAGTTATTTTAAAAAATTTGATAAAGATAACATCTTTAACGTTTTTTAATTTTTCTTGTTTAAATCAGGCTTTACGAGAGTTTATTAATAAAAGAAGGGCGATTATATACTTCGCAAAGGACGCTAATTTTAGACAAAGGGGAATATTGTTTTGGTGTTTGTCGCTAATTTTTCTTTTATTCCACACTTTTTTATTTTTTATTACCTTTTTACCTTAATTTGTGCTATAATTTAATTATAGGGCACTTTTATAACAAAATTATAACATTTACTTCATATTCCTTGCGGAGTAATGTGTGTATAATTTATTTATATAGCATGGTATGACAAAACTCCGTACATCTAACTTACTAAATATTACGCCCATTTTGCCGAAATATATAATAGAGACAGAATAAATATTACCAGGAGGTTCTAATGGCTCTTCCAATTAAAGAGACACCAATTTTAAGAGGAAAGGCAGCAAAAAAATTTCGGGAAAAAAGACTTGAAGTTGAAAAGAAAAAAATATCTGTTCCTATCGAAGATTATAAAAGGGCAGAAAAAGTATTCTATGAAATGAATGAAAAATCCCCGTTGCCTAATTATTTATAAAAAACATGCGTCTTTCTGATCTTAAGTCTGTTAGGCTTGAAATTCCCACCATTATAAAACCCTTTGATTGTGATGATACTGATTTAAATGATTTTCTTAAAAATGACGCAAAAAAATTCACTCGTTTATTATTAACTGTTACAAATTTATTCGAGTATGGTGATACGACAGTTGCCTTTTATAGCGTATTAAACGATAGAATCATTGAAGAGGACTCTATTACAAAATCTGCATTTAAAAAGGTAGTAAAAGAATTACCTTTTGAAAAAAGACATTTTGAATTACCAGCTGTAAAAATTGGTAGATTAGGCGTTGACAAACAATATCAAGGCGGCGGAATTGGCACGCAAATTCTTGACAATATTAAAATGTCTTTTACAACAAAAAACAAAACAGGGTGTAGATATATTACTGTAGATGCGTATAACAATGATAAAACAATCAATTTTTATAAAAAAAATGGGTTTGATTTTTTCCCAGTAAAAGAAGAAAAAGAAAAAACAACTTTAATGTATTTTGATTTAATGACATTTGTTCATGCTAGAGAAAAATTATTACAGACTGCGGAATAATGTTCCTAAAATTTAGTTCAACTGATCCACTTATACAGTTCCTCTGTTTTTAACCTCGTTCAACTAACCCACTTTGCGAAGTATATAAGCACCAAAAGAAGTGTTGTCAAAAAAATAGCTTAAAAACGCACTATTTATGATGAATTGGCTGATTTGCCCACATTTTACCAATTTATGTTGTCAAAAAAAGTTAAT
>JAUXBV010000444.1 GCA_030619215.1 Fibrobacterota bacterium
CCTCGGTCCAGTCCCGGGCAAAATGCATATCCGTCCCGCAGAGACCACATGCGTGCACCTTCACCAGCACTTCATCCGTCCCCGGCTTTTTATTGTTATTAATAAATTAAGCCCCCCATTGCACCTAATAGAGGTTTAAAGTCAACAATATCAACATATAATAATAAAAAGGCTACAGAATAAGGGTTATATCTAATTACCGACACTAAATAGGTCAAAAGATATCCACTTGACAAACATCAATATGTATAGTAGTAGTATTCTACTAACTGACAAGTAAACGTGTTCCTGAATTTCTCGATATGGTTCTTGAGGAAGGGGGGGTAATGTGTCTGTACATATTGAAAATGTGCAAAAGGCCATCGAATTCAATAAGCCGGATTATCTCCCGATGGAAACCAACCATATACCGGGAATCTACAATGCGTATCACACACTGGACCCCGATACTGTCGAACTTATTCCGGGTACTGCCAACTTCGACGCTCTCTGGCTTCAAACTTATTCGTGGGTTCCTGTAGTAGTAGGAAAAACTGATAAAGGTGAACCTTTAAGGAAAGATCAGTTCGGTATTATCACCAGTATACCGGAAAACATGAACTCGACATATGCATTGATAGAGCATCCTCTCGAAGGTAAAACTACACTCCGGGGTTATGAATTTCCTGATATAGAAGATCTGAATCCCTGGTTTGAAAATCTTGGTAAAGTAATAAAAGAGAAGTACAGCAACAGATTTGTCGATGCATACATCGATGCCGGAATTTTTCTTACCACCCAGTTTTTATTCGGCGCGAATGATTTCTTTATGAAGATTGCAACTGATCTGGATTTTGTGGTGGAAGTATATGCAAACGTTGCTGAATATTACATGCAGATGGTAGAAAAATTCAAAGAAGCAGGTGCTCACCAGGTTACGGTTGTTGAAGATCTCGGTTCGAATACCGGATTGGTACTGAATCCTGAAGTATGGAGAAAAAGATTCAAACCGATAACAACCAAAGTATTTAAAAAAATTCATGAGTATGGAATGTATACAGGAATCTTAATCGATGGTGACGCGAAAATGGTACTGGATGATCTTTTGGAAATGGAAATTGATCAACTGTTTGTTCCGGATTATAAGGTTACCGGTATAAAAGCATTGAGGGATAAAATAATTGGAAAAATGTGTTTTAAAGCCACCATCGATATGGTTGGTACCCTGCCTCTTGGAACACCCGATGATGTCAGGAAAGAGGCTAATGATATGATGGATGCTTTCAATTCACCCGATGGTGGTTTTATTTGTGAAGTAGTTCGCTGGCATCGGCCGGCCTATCCGGAGGATAATGTACGGGCATCGGTAGAGGCTTTCAATGAGTGGAGAAAGAATGCTCCGCAATATTAGGAAGAAGGAGGTAATTGCAAGAGGCGGAACTGCAAAGTATTTAATGTCTGGAATTTAATTAAATTATTTTATCAGGAAGGTTAAAGAATGAAAAAGGTAATCATTTGGTTATCGGCTGTATTGCTGATCGTGGCATTCACCGGAGTCGGCTGTAATAAAGAAGCTGCGGAAACAGAAGTTGTGAAAGCTGAAGAAACGGTAAAAGAGGTTAAAGAGTTAAAAGACCTTAAAGTTGGATACGTCATGCCCTATCTGCAAGGGTGGTTCGGTTATTGGGACCAGGGCTGGAATCTTGTAATGGATAAATATGGGGTAGAGACCGAAACCATACTTACCAATTGGGATCCGGAAGCGGAACTGCAGGCAGTGAGAGATTTTATCACCATGGGTGTGGACGCTCTCAGTGTTGAATCGGGAAACCCTGACACAGCACAGATTATGTGTAAGCTGGCAAACGACGCAGGAATTCCGATCCTTATCGACAGCAGCTCCCTAGCGCCTGGACCGGGAAAAGCGTTCTTTGATATTTCCTTCGACTACGGAGCCATGGGTGCTCTTGCAGGCGAGAAAATTACCGAAATGTGGCCGGGCGCGAAGGTGCTCCACATGGCAGGTATTGCCGGATTTCCCCCGACAGAAGATCAGGATGCTTCTTTAAGGGCCGGTGCGGAAGCCGGCGGGTATGAGTATGTAGGGACAGAGTATACCGGGTATGATATCCAGGTAACAAAAACCATTTTACAGGATTTACTTTCCGCCGGAAAAGAGATTGATGTAATCCTCTGTGGTGCTCAGGAGATGGCGGAAGGCAGTATAGAAGCACTCAAGAGTTTTGACATACTGGATGATGTGATTGTTATCAGCGTCAATTACGGTCCTTTGGACATTGAAAACTTCGAACAGGGAGAACTGGATTATGCGATAGGTCAGTCGGTTGGTCTCCACGCCATGGTCGCCGCGGCTGTTACCCTCAATTATATTCAGGGAATTGAACCATTTGCCCCGGTAGCACATCTGCCCTTTCAGTGGTTAACACCGGAAAACCATAAAGAAGAGGGAATTACCTGGGATGTTGACGCATCATGGATTGATACTGCAGAAAAATACGCGAAAACAGGGATACTGGAATATTAGATGACATTCGATTGCAGGGGTATACTTTATACCCCTGCATTTTTAGGAGGGAGTTAACAGGTGGGAGAATCAACTCGAAAACAGATTTTAAATGCTGTTGGAATAAGAAAAACCTACCCGGGTGTTATAGCCCTTGATAATGTCGATTTTGATCTATTCGAAGGTGAAACGCACTGTCTGGTTGGGAAAAACGGTGCGGGAAAATCTACCCTCATCGAAATTATATCCGGTTCTGTAAAATGTGATGGGGGGAAACTGGAAATATTCGGCAATGAATATGAACATTTAACCCCCTTAGTTTCCATGTCTCTAGGAATTCAGACTGTCCATCAGACGAATCAGTTAATCGAAGGGATGACTGTTGCTGAAAATATTTTCATTGGAGATTTGAAAACCAACAGGGCAAATTTTTTCAGTATGAATGACTGTGTGAAATCTGCAATGGAAATATTTGATTTCATTGATATAAATTTAGATCCGAAAAGACTTGTCAGTAAGTTATCACCTGTTGAGAAAAAGATACTCTGTATAGCCAGGGTATTTGCAAAAAAGGTAAAAATCCTGATTCTCGATGAACCGACTGCCTCTCTGGACAAAGAGGTGGAGGATAAATTATTCAAGGTTATCAGAAATATTAAAGCAAAGAATGTCGGTATTATCTATATTTCGCACAATCTTGGTGAGATATTTACCATTGGTGACAGAGTAACTGTTTTCAAAGACGGAAAAAAAATTATAACCCGTTTACTTAAGGAAACAGATGAAAAAGCAATAATAAACGATATGATCGGCGGTAAAACTCAAAAATTCTTACGAGAGAGCCGGATCATCGATAATGAAAAACTTGAAATCAGGAATTATTCTAGAAAAGGGTTTGTAAATAATGTGTCCTTTGAAGTGAAAAAAGGGGAGATTTTCGGAATAGGAGGACTTGTAGGGTCCGGAAGAACGGAACTTGCAAGGCTCATATTCGGGGTTGATAAAAAGGATACAGGCGAACTTATATATAAAGGTAAAAACATTTCCCCTAAAACGCCGGTAGACGCCATAGAAAAGGGGATAGGCATGTTAACTGAGAACCGTAGGAAAGACGGGCTCATGGTCGAAGCGCCAATATTCACGAATATAAGCCTGGTGAAACTGATAAAAACTAAAGGCGCATTCTTAAAATTAGCCAAGGAACAAAAGGAAGCTGAGCATATCGCCGGTCAGCTAAACATTGCCACCCCTTCAATTAAGCAGATTATAAAAAATCTTAGCGGCGGCAATCAGCAGAAGGTTGTATTTGCAAAATGGATCCTTGCAAACGCGGATATATTAATTCTGGATGAGCCGACTATAGGCATAGAAGTCGGATCGTAGCCATGTCGTTCTGTGAGCCAAG
>JAUXBV010000200.1 GCA_030619215.1 Fibrobacterota bacterium
CGGATTTGCCGGGATAGTTGAAAACAGTAAGACCATCGCGATGCAGAATCCGAGTGATGGGGTGAACAGGAGTCGCTCTCCAAGGGTTGTCCCAATTTTAATGATCAGGTTGGAAGATATTGAAAATGAAAGAAGGAAAAAGAGCGCGGCGAAAGCCAGGTGGTTTTTCTTAACCGTGCCGAATACACCGGCAACAAGCATACCGGTATAGACGACGAAAGAGAATATTGCCTTTGGGTTGGCCCACGTTGTAACAGGAATCTGGTTGTAGGAATAGTCCCAGCACAGGGGGTAGGGAATGAAAAGGAGCTTCAGGTATTTGCCTAGAATGACAAAGGCGGTGGCGAGCTGGTCCGCCCTGTTGTCAGCTGCGATAAGCGTATTGTTGATGACACGGAGAGGCTCTCCGAAGGTGAAGTGATCGAGAAGTATGGCGCGGAGCGCTATATAGAGCGCCGCGACGCAGCAGAACGGCAACATCAGCAGGATAATCCTTTTAAGTGGAACCGCTCGGAATGTGTAGAGCGCAAGCGGAATTATTCCGAGATATGTTAGTCCATGTTCTTTACAGAGAAGGCAGAGAAAAAATAAAAGCGCGCTTACGGCAAAGAGAATAGGGCGCCTCCTGTCGATATGTGATAAAAGGAAAAGGAGCGTCAGGACAAGGAATAAAAATGCGAGGATTTCGTCCAGCCCCTTTATACTGGCGACAACCTCCGTATGGATCGGATGGGCGGTGAATAGCAGCGTGATGCAACAGGGAATTGCCAGCGTGGATCTGATAAAAAGCAGACGTAGCAGGATTAAGAGGAGGCTGCAGCCCAGCGCGTAAACGAGCACATTAAAAAAATGGTTGAAGTGGGGATTGTTACCATAGATTGAATGCTGTATCGCAAAAACAGATAACGGAAGGGGACGGTATAGTATGTCGTTCCTTCCGTTGTGTCCGAAAAAGGTGGATTTAGTAAAGATCCCTCCCATTCCCTTGAATCCCTGCTGTACAAATTTGTTACCCGTATAGTAAATGTCGTCATCCAGTGTATAGCCGTTGGGCACAGTATTCCGGTACAGGAGAAATGCGAAAAGAAAAATCAGTAACGAAAGCAGTAAGGGACGTTTACCGGGGGTAATATATCGTTCAAACATTAGTGTAGCTGATAGGAAATTTAATCTTTTGAAATAAAAAACACCTGAATTGTTCAATTCTTATTCTTGTAGTAAAATAATTGAGGTTTACCGGTAAAGAGCATAAAAAAGATGGGATTTTACAGATTTGCCGTTCAAATGTGTATCGAGATTAATTTTTTTTTTGCCAAAAAACATATAATAATAAGTTACATCCGTGCTCTTTTAACACATCAGTCAGCAGGTTACAGGACGAAACATATTGAATATTGTGTTATACTATCCCTCCCGCAAATTCAGCCATATACAGGGGGAGGCCGTGGAGGTGGTAGCGAACGGTATCGCCCTGTGTTGTTTTTACTTTAAGGTCGAGTTGTGAGGGCGGGTTCCGGTCAAATCGCAGGGCGAGGTCAAGTTTTTTGTCGAACATGAACTGGTGGAGGCTTTTCATAGATCCTGCAGCGCCTGATTTCAGCTCAACGGGAACGATTCTGTCCTGTACCTGTACCAGGAAGTCGATATCGCCCGGCCTGCCGCCTTCGCGTTGCCAGTAGTAAAGCTGCGGGCCGTCGCCGCTGAATGGGCCGAGTATCCGCAGTTGTTGGCCGGTAATCTGCTCTGTAATCTGGCCGCGAACCTGCGGCGCGATGCTTTCCCATGCGGGAAAGGCGCCTGAAGCGGGTGTCCGCAACAGGCCGTGCAATATACCGACGTCGTTGAAGATCGCCTTTCGGAACGTATCTTTTACTTCGCCGCCAAGCGGCAAGCCATTTGCCGGGCTGTACCTGACAAGATGGCAGACCTTTGCCGAGGCAAGCAGTTCCAGCGCAGCTTTTACCTGATAATGCCTGAGTCCCTCTCCTGCATGCGCATAGACAAATTTTCTACCGAGTGAACGGGACACGGCCAGTAATACAGCATCGAGTATATCTGCTCTCATTCGTCCGGTATATTTCGCAAAGTCAGCCCGGTAGGTGGCAATCAAATCGAGTTGCAGGTCACGACACGCTTGTGGGGAAACTCCCGAAGCGTCCTGCGCCACGATACCCGGCATGCCGCCTGTCATAATGTAGCGTTGAAACCACGACTGCGCCTGCTCATGGAGTGCAGGTGAAAATTCATCGCCCCATCGCCATGAGTGAAGTCGCTCGCGGAGAACGGTTTGGTTGTGTGCGTCAAGAAACTCCGTAAAACACATCGGCTCCAGATGCAAAAATTTTATCCGGCCGACAGGCATGCTGAAGGTGTGATCCGATAAGGTAAATTCAAGCAGGGACCCGGCAGCTATAACCGCAAGTTGCGGCATTTCTTCTGCAAACCATCGGAGTTTCGCAAGAATTTCTCCGGCTGCCTGTATTTCATCAAGAAACAGCAGCGAGTTCTCCGGTATGATGAAACGATTCAAAGCAAGGGATAGCTCTCCGAGTATTGTATGAGGATCATTGGATAAAAACCAGGTTCGCGCTTGCGGGTCACGTTCGAAATTAATCTCAATCAGTTCCTTTTTATGGTGCAGCGCACAATGGCGAACAAGCCACGTTTTACCAACCTGACGGGCGCCTCGAAGAACCAGCGGTTTGCGTCCATCCTCCATAATCCATGTATTCAGAATAGACTCAGCAAATCGTTTCATGTTATATAATATACAAAACAACGCGTTGTTTTGCAATAAAATTGTTATAACAACGCGTTGTTATCTTCTGCTATGTTTAATTTCACTATTTAAAAGCGCAAAGGAATTTATCACAAAGCACGCAAAAAGGCAATAGGTTTCAGATAAAAAAAATGAGTGGTAATAAGCATTAAGTATTGTTATATTATCCCTCTCTCAAGTTCGGTGTTCTGCATGTTATTAACTTTTAACCGTTAACTGTTAACCGAACTAATTATCTATTTTTCTACCTATGGACATGTTTGACCAGCACTGCAAAGAGCTTGTGGAGAAGAACGCTCCTCTTGCTGACCGTATGCGTCCTTTAACCCTTGATGAGTTTGCGGGTCAGGAGCATATAATTGGCCCGGGACGGCTGCTCCGCAGGGCTATTCAGATTGACCAGCTTTCGAGCCTGATTTTTTATGGGCCTCCGGGTACGGGTAAGACAACGCTTGCGCGGATTATTGCTAATACCACAAAAGCGCAGTTTTTAATCATTAATGCGGTTCTTGCAGGTGTAAAGGATATACGCGATGCAATTGCCAATGCTCAGGAGCAGCTTGCTTTATACTCGAAGCGTACGATTCTGTTTATTGATGAGGTGCACCGTTTCAACAAGGCACAGCAGGACGCGCTGCTTCCGCATGTTGAGAACGGCACGCTCATTCTCATTGGCGCAACTACGGAGAACCCCTATTTCGAGGTGAATAAGGCGCTGGTATCGCGCTCCCGCATTTTTCAGTTGAAAAAATTGACAGAAGCTGATTTGGAAAAGATTGCCAGGAGTACTCTTTCGGATAAAGAGAAAGGGTATGGAAGCAGGAACGTTCGCATTGATGATGACGCAATGCAGCACCTGGTAAAAGTCGCCAATGGAGACGCACGCGGGGTGCTTAACGCACTGGAGCTTGCTGTTGAAACAACAGAACCCGGGAAAGGCGGGAGTATTCACATCACCAGGAGTGTTGCCGAGGACTCGATTCAGCAGCGTGCGGTTCTGTATGATAAAGATGGTGATGCTCACTATGATACCATATCAGCTTTCATAAAATCTTTGCGCGGCTCCGATCCGGATGCGGCCCTTTACTGGATGGCAAAGATGCTGTATGCGGGGGAGGATCCCCGGTTTATCTTCCGGCGGATGCTTATTCTTGCAGGTGAGGATGTGGGGCTTGCTGATCCGCGTGCTTTGCAGGTGGTAATAGCCGCTTCACAGGCATTCGATTATGTGGGGCTGCCGGAAGGCAGGTTTCACCTGGCACAGGCGTGCCTGTACCTGGCAACTGCCCCGAAAAGCAATACAACGCTCTCTCTCTTTGATGCGATAAACTCGGTTGGGGCTGAAAGGGAGGAGGAGGTACCGAATCATTTGAAAGACTCATCCCGTGACAAGGAGGGATTCGGTCATGGGAAGGGGTATCTCTATCCGCATGCATACAGGGACCACTGGATTGCGCAGCAGTACCTGCCTGACATTTTGCAGGGAAAGGTTTTTTACGATCCCTCGGAGCAGGGGTATGAGAAGAAGATAAAGCAGGAGGTATCACGGCGGAGAGAGGCGCAGATAGAGGCAATGGTTGACATTGAGGAGGCGGAAGCGTTTGGCGGAGTTTCGGTGAAGGAGGATAGGAAGAGTGTCCAGGGTATGTGGGAAAAACGCACCTCCGGATCCTCCGGCCCTCAGCTTACGCAGGTTCGTGATCGCATTCTTGAGCTGGCGGAATTACATAAGGACAGCCTGGTCCTTGATGTTTATGCGCGAACAGGTTTACTCACATTCGAGGCAGCCCGCCGGGCGCCGGAAGGCGGTGTGTGGGCTATGGCCCATGATGGAAAAGCTCATGAGACAATGAAGACCATGTCCCAGCGCTTTTCTCCCTTTGAGCAGCCGCAGGTCATTCAGGCAAAGTGGGAATCCTGCGTTAGTGACATTCGCGAAGCTGCGGGAAAAAATGTCGCCTTTAACATAATTGTGGGAAGAAACGCACTTGCTCCCCAGGCTGACAAGGTGTCGCTTGTTAAGCGCCTTGCAGGAGTTCTTGCAGGTGATGGCAGGATGGTATTCGCGGAAACGGTGCACAGCAGGTCAATGAGGATATCGGAGTGTATTGCGTTTGACAAACCGTGTATTGAGGAGAAATTCAAATCAGCAGAGGAGTCTTTGTTTGGAGATACCGAAGACCCGATGGTTAACTGGAACAGCAGGTCATTGAAGGAAGAGCTTGCAGCTTCAAATTTGTTTGAGATAGGAACATCGGAATTGGTGTTTAACTCGATAAGGCGCATATCTCCGTCGGACATTGAATTCTGGTTAAGGGAAACTGGTAAGGTGGGGAGGAGATCTCTGGGCTATTATCTTCGGAACGTTTTTTCTGAAGAGGGATTTGAAGAGGTGAAGAAATTGTTGCATTTACAGCTTGACAATGGTGAGGTCAGGTGGAGGACGGTGGTTGGTTTTTTTGTTATTGAAAAGCGGTAGGGTGCGCTTTTTTGCGTTTTACCGTAAAATGTAGTAATTATGTAACATAGCCTATACAAATTTACCGTAAAAATGTAACATTATATGTACAAAAGAATGAATTGTCAAAAAAGATATGCTGAGCCCCGAATGAATTGTCACAAACAAGATATGCTGAACCCGAATGAATAGTGTCACAAACAATATATGCCGAACCCGAATGAATAGTGTCACAAACAATATATGCCGAACCCCGACCGTAAGGGAGGGGTGATAAAATGAATGCAACAAACCCGGATTACACTCATAAATACAATCCTAATGGTCCGGCTGGTTATTTCATAACCTTTTGTACCTATGGCACTAGGCTTCACGGTGATCCGCGCGGTTCAATCGACAGAAAAGGTAAAAATATTCCCGGAACTCCAATGATACCAGCAGATCCTGTTTTAGTGAAAAGAGGTATAAGCCGATTAAAGCAACCGCCGGTTACGTTTAATAATTCTCAGCGTACATCAATCGATAATACAATACAGCAGGTGATTGACTATAACAACTGGGTTCTTCACGCATTGAATGTGAGAACAGAGCATGTACATGTGGTACTCACGGCGTCAAAGTTACCCGGTGCGGTAATGAACAGCCTGAAAGCATGGTGTACCCGAAGAATGCGTGAAAGAGGATTGTGGAATAATGATTATTCACCATGGTCACGGCATGGCAGTACACGGTATTTGTGGAATGAAAAGGGTGTACGTGATGCTTGCAGGTATGTTTTATATGGACAAGCGTAGTCCCCCTTCCTAACGGTCGGGGCTCGGCATTGGGATTAAATAAAAAAGACTATTTTTCAAGAATTATCGTCACCGGCCCGTCATTAACAAGCTCAACATCCATCATAGCCCCGAATATTCCTGTCTGTACCACCCGTGCATGACCCTTTATCTTTTCAACGAAATATTCGTAGAGTCTCTTTCCCTTGTCAGGAGACGCGGCATCTACATAACTCGGACGCCGGCCTTTTCTGCAGTTACCATAAAGGGTAAACTGGGAGACGACCAGCGCTTCACCGTCAACATCTTTAAGAGAGAGGTTCATCTTCCTTTCGGAATCGGAGAAGATACGCAACTCCGCACATTTTGCAGCAAGGAAATCCGCCTGCTGCTCAGTATCATCCTTGTGAACACCCAGCAGTATGAGTATTCCTTTATTTATGGAGCCGGTAATTTTACCGTCAACAGTAACCTTCGCGTGCTTAACCCGTTGGAGGACGATTTTCATTGTTAATTTGCATGATTAGTAGAGGACACTTAGTCCCATGCGAATACCAGGACCATAAAATTTTGGC
>JAUXBV010000565.1 GCA_030619215.1 Fibrobacterota bacterium
ATTATCCCTGATACTATTGTTAAACCGGTAAGAGTTAAGCCGATAATCAGATCACTGTTTCTTAAAGATGTATTTTTCAAGTTTGCAAATGTTGAATACCTCAAATTGCAGAAGAGAAAGGTCGCTATTAATAGTGACTTTACTATTGATAAGAAGATCATGAAGGATTTTAATACCTTTCTCGATTCAATCGAGTTCGAGCATACCAGTTATACAAGGGTTAAATTTGATGAATTTAAAGAGATGGCGGGTTTTATGAAAGATACTCTGGATGATTCATTAAAGACGGATATAAATAAACCGAAATGGGCCGCAGAGGATTCGACCAAGCTTGCAGGTGTTTTAAAAGAGATTGAAAGCATACTTGAGAATCAGGGAAAAAGGGAGTTTACCAAAAGCGAATCTACGATTAAAAGGTATATAAGGGATGCAATTCTTATCAGGGGGTTAGGCTCGGATAACAGTATCGTTTACCACTCGAAGCTCGCCAATGATAAGCAGATTCTTGCGGCGCTTGGTTTGCTATCCGAGAAGAAAAGGTACAATGCTTTACTGCAGCCTGCTGGTAAGTAAGTAACATTGAATTCGAAACAATAGAAATGATTTTTTACCGGAGCTATTTATGTTAAAAAAAATGCGAGAGCATGCCGCTTCTATTATGGTAGTAGCTATAGTCTCATTCATTGCTACAATATTTTTCAGTTGGGGTATGGGAAATACTCAGAAGTCAAATCAGGAAAAGTATATCGGAAAAATAGGGAAGGAAAAAATTCCGCTACAACAATTCTACAGGCAGGTAGAAGCCGAGCGCGAGAAGCTCCGTATGACTTCTGAAGGCCAGGTTATACCACAGCAGATCAGAATGGTACCCCGGCAGGTGTGGGAAACGGAGGTGAGCAGGATTTTGCACCGGGAGGTATTTGAGGATATGGCTCTGAAGGGCTCAGCAGAAGAGGTGTTTGAACATTTAAAGAAAAATCCTCCCCCTGGCATTACACAACACCCCCGGTTTCTGACGGACAGTATCTTTGACACCTCAAAATATGTTCAGTTCCTCAGTGATCCGCAAAGCTATGAAGACCCGGGCTTAGTTCAATTGGAAGCATATTCACGGGAAATAGTCATCCCAATGGAAAACCTCAAAAAGCTTGTTGAAGCCGGTGTGTTTCCAGCCAGGGTTGAAATTGAGCAGGAGTATCGGGATGGATATGATAGAGCGGTGTTTGAATATGTTAAGGTAGCGCCGTCTTTATTTGAGGTAGATTCGTCGGAAGTATCTGAGGGTATGATCGAGAGCTATTATCAGGCCAACCCCGATTCATTCAGCGAGGAGTCCCAGGCTGAGCTCTATTTCGTCCGATTCCCCAAGGTTGCGACAGCTGAGGATGAAAATGTTTACCTGCGGGAACTCAGAGACATTAAAAAGAGCATTGACGATGGGGAGTCTACCTTTGAAGAAGAAGCAAAAAGAGAATCGGATGATGAGAGCTCGGCTGTCAATGGCGGTGACCTTGGCTGGTTTAAGAAGGGAGAAATGGTTCCGGAATTTGAAGAGGTGGCTTTCTCCATTGCGCCCGGTACAATATCTGAGCCGGTAAAGAGCGCTTTTGGCTACCATCTCATTCTGGTGGAGGATAAGGAGGAACAGGACAGCGTTGTTAAAGTGAAAGCCAGGCATATACTCCGCAAAATCCAGCCCACAGCCGAGACGCTTGACAGCCTGGAAGAATTCATCGATACCATGCGGAAGGTTATGCTCGAAAAGGGATTTTTTGAGGCTGTTGCCGGTGACGGGAAAGTGAACGTCGATTCAACCGGCCTCTTTAAGAAAGGCGATATGATTAATGGAATAGGCTACCTTTCCGGCGCTTATATCTTTGCGTTTTCTGATGACGAGGAAGCTGAAAAGATTTCTGAGCGTATGGAAAACGATCATGCATTATTTCTTTTACAGGTAAAGCGCCGTACCAAAAAAGGAGTTCTTCCGCTTGCCGACGTCCGGGAACGTATTTTCTGGACACTGAAGGATTCTCTGCAATCGGTAAAAGCGCGATCCTACCTGGAAAAAGTCCATAGCATCCTTGGAAGTGATGACACACTTGCTTTGCTAAAGGATACCGATTCATTGCTTACCTCAGGCGTCAGTGATACGGTTTCCCGTAAACAGTATGTCCCTGACGTCGGCTATAATAACCCTGCGGTGGCGAAAGCATTCAGCATACCTGTCGGTACGGTGTCAAAGGTTATTGAAGCTGACAGGGCGTTTTATATTGTCAAGCCCCTTTGGAAGGATATTATTGATTCAATTCCATGGAGGAGTGATGCCATATATCGTGTTACCTATAGCCTTATTGAGCAGGCAAGAAAAAACGTGTATATGGACTGGTATATTAATTATAGAAAAAAGATAGATATGGAAGAAAAAATAGACAGGTTTTTTTAATAAGGTAAGAGTGTTTTCTTTTTATTATTCGTTACTACTCAGGTGATGTGGCTTTCTCAGTGTCATTGCGAGCGAAGCGAAGCAATCTCATTTCTCAGACGTAAGAGATTGCTTCGCTTCGCTCGCAATGACATTATTAAAAACTATACCTGAGTAGTAACTATTATTCTTTAAAATCACCGCACACCCGACGTATCAGTATCAACCTTCTCCGGGTGGAATATGGGGTTTCTGAACTCACCGGCATTGTCGTTGTCACCGAGGAAGCCGCCTCCGCAGCCAATAAAGGTGAGAGCGGTGAGCGCTATAATGATTAACAGCGAAAGTAAAAACTTATAAATCATATTATTCTTTATTTGTCG
>JAUXBV010000480.1 GCA_030619215.1 Fibrobacterota bacterium
CATCACGGAAGAAGATGTGGAAACGGTTGTTAAAGCAATTCGAAGCCAGGAATTTGATACCGAAAAAATCGATAGTTTTCATGAGGCCACAGCTGATTCCAAAGAGTTAATTCCGGGATCAAAGTCATCCTCTGATGGCGGACGTGACGAAAGATTCGAAGAAGCTGCCCGCCTGATTGTCACTACAGGGTTAGGCTCAACGTCACTGTTGCAGCGGCGCTTAAAACTCGGATTTGCACGGGCAGGAAGACTGATGGACCAGCTTCATGAAGCCGGGATTGTGGGAGCGCAGGAAGGCAGCAAAGCAAGGGTGGTGCTGGTTAAAGCTGAACAATTAGAGGATATGTTTGGAAGCTGATTATTATTTAATCAATAAATATTCTTAATAGTTCCTGGGAGTAAAGAATGAATAAAACAGTAGTTACCTTTAACCTTATCACCTTAATTTTACTAACGTCTTTATTTGCTCAGGAAAATGCTGTTATTACTGCCCTGAAAAAAAAATATAATGAAAAAACTTCCCTGGAATTGACATTTGACCTCGACATCTTCTGGAAGGTACGGGAAAAACATGAAAAAAAGAGCGGCTCACTATGTATCAAACCTGGAGATAAATTCAGGCTTACCATAGGAAGCACCGAATGGATCAGCGACGGACATACCTTCTGGCAATACAACGAAAAGTCTTCCCAGGTAATTATCAAGAACCTCCTGGATGTAGACCTGTCAATGCACCCTTCGCAAATAATAAAAACCTATCTCGGATACTCATACAAGGTCAAATCCAGCGATGAAAAACAGGCTGTTCTCACATGGCTGAATCCGGAACCCCGGCAGAAAAAATCATATAAAGAAATAAAGTTGTGGGTAAATAAAAAGAAGAACACTATTGAAAAAGTCACTGCAATTGATAAAAACGGTAATGAAAGCACCTATACGTTTAAAAAAACAAAAACAGATGTGCAATTCCCCTCAATACTATTTGAATTTGAGATTCCCAAAGGAGTAGATGTTCTTGACTCTCGAAAGTAGAAAAATTTTCATACTCTTTTCATTTTTGCTATTTGGATTTATTCAAAGTGGATGGTCGCAATATACTCCTACCAATGAGATTGTCAGTAATGACATGTATCTTTTAGGAGGGAGCGCCGACACTTTATGGATACTCTCGTCAAAAGGACTGAATTACACCACGAGCATTATTGACAGCACGATAGTCTGGAGTGGGTTTAAAAATATAAACGGATTTAATATCTTATATGCAAACGGGAATGCATTAGTCTTTTTGCAGACAAATAGTTACCCGAATGACATTTGGCGTTACAATCATCAAACTAACCTGTATGCAACAATTTCCTTAGCCTATAATATTGACGAATTTGAAAAAGTACAACAAGTTGATAACCCCACCGCACTTCTGGCAGTTGATGCAACCTGGTTTAATAATGCATTCTGGGTTGCGTGTATGGATGGAGGTCTTGCAAAATTAGACCCGTCAGGTGAAATAAATACCATCTTCTATCCCGGATTGGATGACAGTGCTTTCACTTTTACTTCATTTATTCCCGGCAACCTCTCAATAGACTCTCTAAATCCTCCCTTAAAAACAAAAAGAATTATTGCTGTTTCTTCTGATGATTCATTAGTGTGGACGGTATGTGAAAAGGCCCTATGGTCATTTAATCCAAACGACACAACATGGTCACAAGTAAACGATTCTATTATTAAGATTCAAGAGTATTTTAATATAGAAACAAGAGTTAGAAATGACACGACAACAATTTATTCTTTTGTTTCTGTTATAAATGGAATTAATACAGATACATGCATTTATGCCTACAACAATAAAAAAGATCAATGGAATAAATTCATCGACGACGCTGAAGACATTATCTCTATTGCCGTGGGAGCAAAGAATTATGTATATCTATTAGATGAAGAGGAAGAAGATATTTACCTCTACAAAGACAGCTTACCTGACATTCCTCTCGATCCACATCTCCCTTATGGGCAAAAAATTGATTCCATTAATGGCATGTCCATTGATTTTAAATCGCGCATTCTTAATGTTGATCCCAGTATTCATAACCTGGAAACTTTCGATATCAGTTATTCAATAAATGGCAGTGACACCCTTTTCCATGTTGCGACCAATTTCGGCCTTTTCTATTCTACCAGCGAACACTATGATGAAATCAATAATATCAATTTTAAAAATGCAAGCAGGAAAGTACCATTAGCCTCTGGTTTAGAAAAAACATACGCTGTACCTGGAATTATTAATAATGAACACCCCGAGGCTTACTTCGCCTACAACCTTGCCAAAGACGATGATGTAACAATTGACATTTTCGATTATAATATGGATCATGTTGTAAAAGTTGTTGACAACGCATCAAGAAAAGCCGGCAAACATAGAACAAGCGGTCGAAGTACTGTGCTTATGTATGACCGCTGGGATGGTACCGTAAATGGAAGACCCGTCCCGCCGGGGGTATACTTCTACCGAATAAAAACCAAAAAGGGAAAACGTGCGTTTGGTAAAATTATTGTCGCAAAAAATTAAGCCCGTTATCTTATTAACGGTTATTCCTGCTTTTCTGTTTTCGACACACTCCGCTTCAGCATTGGGCCTGGGCAGATACGGCGGGGCATACTTGAGGTCACCGGTGGGAGCAACGGCATTCTCAACAGGCGGAGCGCAAACCGCCTCGGCTGAATACCTTTGCTCATGGTGGAACCCGGCGCTCCTTGCCACACTCAAACAGAGGAAGCTTACTTTGGGACTGGGCTACCGGCCTATGGGGCGGACTGACGGTTACCTGGCGTTTGAATTCCCGGTTCCCCCCCGTGTCGGGGTTGGACTATCACTACTCTACCGGGGCATTCCGTTTATTAAAGGACTTGTTGACGAGCAGGAATACCCCCTTGACGACTGCGCCTATGAAACCTTTTCATTAAAAATAGGTTGCAGCTATCTTATCAAAAGAAAATTATCCGCCGGATTTAATATCTCCATTCTCTACCAGAGCCTTCCTACCAGCTTTGAGGATGATGGAAATGTGGTCTACTCTTCTGTTACAGAGATAGGGGGAATTGACCTTGGTGTCCGTTTTGTTCCCACCAAAAAGCTATCGTATGGGCTTGTGCTGAAAAATATTCTGGCCGAGTTTCAGTGGGAATTTACCGATAAAAATTTCAGCCCTATCTACCAGGATACCCTGCCCGCATCAATCACAATAGGACAGGGGCTAAAAACCTCTCTTCTTGACAAGCCCTTTATATGGACGTGTGATATTGTCGGTTATCTTTTTAATAGCAAATTCCGGCCTTTGGAGCGTAATCATATTGTAATCAATAACGGGTTTGAATGGCAAAAATGGAAGATGCTTTTTATCCGTGCGGGGATTCGTGATATTGCATTGAACAGTGATATCATTCACGATAGCGGAGAATATGGAGATCATTTTACCCTTGCTATAAGTATGGGATTCCTTTTGGATCTTTCCGCTGCCCTGAAAGGGAAAGATCTCAAGCTGAATTACGGCGTTTCAACGGATAAAGTGTGGGCAGGATTAGAGCAGCAGCTTGATTTTGTATTTTCATTTTAGATGTATACAACAGAGGTAATTGCAAAAGTCACCGAAATGGCAGAGTCCCCTTTAGGGG
>JAUXBV010000277.1 GCA_030619215.1 Fibrobacterota bacterium
ACCGGATATTTAATTCTTGTGAAAAGTTCCTTTGAAAAAAGTGCTATCGGATAGTCACTGACTTCTAAAAAACTACATCCCTCAAAAACTCCTTTAAAGTGAAGGAAGTTTTCAAATAATACTTTATTGTTAAATGCTTCCTGAAGCTTCAATAATAGTTTTAATATCAATACCGGAGAGTAATAATGGGTTCCTGGCTTCATTATTCTATTTTCATGGCATGCATTATCTATACATCTGACTATATTTACAACTCTTGAGAAATAATCATAAATGCATTGGTCAATCCAATCAGTTTGTTTAACTGCTTTTTTGAGAACAGATCGATTTGCAGCTTCTATAAAAAGTGGATTGTAGAGATTTAATGAAGAAATCCTTTTATTAAACTCAGGCTTTTTATAATTCTCTAACAGCCATTTTCTAAGGGAAAATATAACCGTTTTCTTCTTTTTCTTTCTAATCCAATTCACTATTCATAATTCCATTCGGTATAATTCTGCCTAACAGAGAATTTATCACTAATATAATATACAAAGCTTAATATTGTATGAATAAATGAGAGTATGCGGCATAGAAAAAAAGGCAGCCTAAATTATGTCACTTCTTCTTTGGCGCTATTTTTTGTGGGCAGTTTCACATAATTCCTCATTTGTATTCCGTCTTTTATTATCTTCTTTATCTCTTTCTATTGTTAATTTTGTTATGCCATTATCTAATTCAAAGATTTTCGTATGCTCAAGAAGATAGTAGTTCCCGGATTAAAATTATTTATACTAGCAACGGCACTTCTCCTCTCCTATTCATTACCGATATCTGCAACAATAAGAATTGCCATAACGGAAGTTCTAAAAGATCCGGTTGGCCTGGAAAGCGAATGCCCCGGCGGTAAAAGCCACGAGTTTATTGAGATAGCAAATCTCGGCTCCGACACATTCAGAATTGAGTGTCTCTTTCTCTCTGATGGAAGCACTGTCGACTCTGTGATTCCCTGGCAGCCTCCCCTTTCCTGGCATTCAAACTGCTGCTTCAACCGTGATTATATTCTTCCGGGACAGTTCGCCCTTATTCTTGACAGGGACTACGAAGGATCACCGCCGGGCAGCTACTTTACCATTGCAGACAGCACCGTGATATTAACTGTCGATGCATCAAGCCTGGCTAGTGGCTTAACCACCACAAAAGGCCTTTTTCTTTTTAAAGGAACTGAGGATACAATAAGTGATTCTCTTGCAGCAATGCTCGATTCCGGCTACTGTGCCTCTTTAGAAGGCAGGGTGTACCATACACAACCTGAAAACATATCCGAGGGCTTTTCCAATGTCCCTGCAAATTTACTTTTTACTTCCTACACCTATATCGCAAGTCCCGACACATTAAGCATGGGCGCCTATGAATTCATGCAGGATGGCTGGGTCTGCGAATACAAGCTTTACAATCCGGGCTCTGCATCACCGGCGGTTACCTGCTCAATAGCGGTTCTTATGGCAGGGAAAGAGAGGCCAGAAAATGCAGCCTGGTCTGTTAAAATAGCTGATTCAACTGCGGTGATCGCATCGGGCACACTTCCGGATTCATTGTATCCTGTCTTGATCAATGTTAATCTTCCCAAGGACAGTGTCTCTTATGAATTGAGTGTTGAAGAAAACGATAAAAAAGCGATAGTCGCTATTGATATTTCCAGCGTCTGGCTCCCCAGCTCACCGATAAAGATCAATGAGATCTTTCCACGGGCCACTTCCAGTGTGCCGGAGTGGGTTGAGCTTGTCAATGTCTCATCAATGCCGGTCAATCTAAAAAACTGGCGATACGGTACTCCGGAAGGAACGGATAATACAATAGCCTCTTCCGACCTTATAATTAAGCCCGGTAATTTTCTCGTACTGACCAAAAGCAGCAGCCAGTTTTCAGTTGTCTATCCTGTAGGTGTTACGTACATCCAACCGGTAAGCTGGCAGTCTCTTGATAATTACAGGGATTCCCTGGTTCTGATCAGCTCTCTGGAAGATGCTCCCTGCGAAATAGTATACTACGATTACAACTGGTTCGACTCCTGGAATTACCAGTCTGTTGAAAGGGTCTCTCTTCAAAAAAGCGGAACCGATAAAAGGGCCTGGGTTCTTGCTGAAAAGCCGTCACCCGGACAGCCTAATCCCGGAGCTATTTGGCAGTCGGTTGACAAGCCAAGCATGCATATCGGCCCCATTCCCTTTACACCCAATAATGACAGAATTGACGACTCTTTGAGTATCAGAATTACGTTACCCGCTTCGCAAAAAATCTCGATTGCGATATATGGGTTCAACGGAAGAAAACTCTATGATATGCCTGAGCCGATAGGTAAAAGAAGTACCTGGAATGGCCGGAAATCAGATGGTACACACGCACCTGCGGGGCCGTTTTTTGTTATTGCAACCATTACAAACAGCTCAAGAGAAACGCTTATCAGGAAAAAGGGTATTCTGTGGCGATAAATTTGAAGAAAAAATCTTATCTCCATAAAATTAATCCCTCTCCCATAAACAGGAGATGGCAAAGTCCCTACTTGTGGGGGAAGAAGGGTGAGGATTTCCCCAATATATTTATCATTCTTTGCTTTCTTATCATCAGCTCATCCTATTCTGCGATAAACGACCCATTCCCAATGGGCTACTCAATGGTAAACTTCGGAACAATTCTGCAGGGCAACCGCACTTCCGGGAGGCAGCCGTGGATACCTGCATGCTTTGCAAAAGACAGCGCCCTGTTCAGCCTCTCATCAGCATATGTAAACTATTACGCTGCAATGGACAACCTTGAAGATAAGGACTTCCGGCAGGCTGCAATCGGCTTCTGGCTTAACTTGAAAAAACTGAGTATAAAAAGTTCCGGCACTTTCTTTAATGCACTTGGCATTTACGAAGAGCAGAAAGGCTTCCTCTCCATCGGCACATCTATCACCGGATTTGTAAATATAAGCGCTGAGCTTGAAGCATACAGGGCAGGATTAATAGATAACAAAGAGGAATCCGAGACTGTTGTTTCAACAGGAATTTCTTTATGGGTTCCCTGGTCCTTTGCCTCCGCATCACTTTCCTGTAAGAATATAACCATAGAAAACGCGGCTCACCCCGGTTTCAGGCAGCCTTTTTCCATTTCATTAGGCATCCATACCATGCCACACCGTTTCGGATCGCAGGGAGTAGTAATAATAATTGAACCGGAGAATAAAACCGATATTCGGCTCTGTATTGGCGAAGAGTTTTTTATTCACAAAACAGTAGCAATAAGCGGTGCTGTTTCATCAAAACCACTTATGGTCAGCTTTGGAGTAACCTTCGCCTTGCCGTCATTCGGTGTAAACAGCGCATTTGTCTTTCACCCTGTTCTGGGGTGGTCGCAAGGGGTGGGAATGGAGTATGTAAAAAGGTAAGTCTGTTTATTAAACTGCTATCTCAGTCTTTTTCGATCTCTTCCTCACTCTCATAAATCTGCATTATCTTATCTAAAAAAAGTGCCTGCAATTTTATCAGGCAATTTGTTGAGGTATTAACCAGGCATAAGGTTCCGAGGTTTTGTTTAACAATCTTTCTTGAATGCAGGATCAAACCGATAAGTAAACTGTGGATACTATCAATATTTGAGAAGTTAATGGCCACTTTACCCTTTTTATTATCTATCAGTTCGGATTCGATTCGATTTCGTACCTGAAGATAATTTTCCATGTTAATTGAATCCGGAAGGGTTATCCACATATACCCCTTCTTATTCTCAATATGCAGGCCACGTATCTTAGTCATTTTTTTCAGATATTTATTTTGAGACAGTGTAATTGGAATATGAGAATAGAAAGCAAAAATAAAGCCCCGGCCTAAACTGACCGGGGCTTTTCAAGGGTATAATATGTAAAATTATACCTTTGAGACTTTTGTCGCTTGAAGCCCTTTAGGGCCCTGTTCAACTTCAAACTGAACCTGATCGCCTTCATCCAGAGTCTTGTAGCCGTCGCCTTCAATAGCTTTGAAGTGCACAAAGACGTCATTGCCTTCTTCCCTGGAGATGAAACCGTAGCCCTTTGAGCTGTTGAACCACTTGACAGTTCCTGTTTCCATTAAATCAATCCTTACTTTAAAAATATGTGGTACGTACTTCTGTATTCTCAACTGTTCCGGGCAAAAAAAAATCGCTTTGAATAGCCTTCTTGCGCCATTCTCCACGCTTTTCATTTTGTATTACTATAATCTTCTTATAAAACTTTACCACCAAAAACAGAATAACGAAAAAACAGGTACAATTAATTACTTATGTAAATTATACTATATACATTTTAAAAAGCAACTATTTATTCTACTTTTGTAATTATTTACCACGTGAAATAATTAATAGTAAGTTATGAGAGGTATCCATATATCATAAACATAATATTTCTATTTTATTATTCATGCTTTATTATTGGGGAAGTATAAAACGCTGTGAAATATTTTCTATAGAAGTGCTTATTAAAGCAATATAACATCCCGCTCATTATGTAAAAGTTTTTATTACAAAGTATATAAGCAGCTTATTTCTCTATGGTAATAACATCCGAATAGGTTTCAATCCCATCATCAACTGAAAGGATATATGCCCCATTTGGTATAAAAGGAAGCTGCCAGAAAAATGGGCCGTTTCTTTGATAGGATTTCTGCCTCAATATCTTTCCGGATACTGAATACAGGTAAAAATCCGCTGACTCACATTCAGCAGGTAAAGTAATAAATAAACCTCTACCTCGAAGCTTGCGAACTGTCATATCCGGTACATAAAAATGCTTCTTTTTGGGTAATATTCCAGTCGGCATATTACTTCGTACCGTAAAACATATTTTGTTGTATTGTGACCAGTCTCTGGTATTCGGAGTAAAATTCAAATGAAGTGTGGAACCAACTTCTCCTCCGAGCGGATTAGAATAAAAACAGTGCATATATTTAAATACACCCTGTATTATAGCAGCGTCAATTAGAGAGCCATCCCATACCAATGTAACCTTCCACAATCTGTCATTGGTAACAAACCCTTGCCCGGGGCCGCTTATAGTATCTGGGTCATAACATTCAAAATCTTCAATGAGCAGTGTGTCGGAGCCATAAAGAGCTATTTCTTTCATATATAAGCTACCGGTGTCCCCACCATGATGATAGGGGTCAAAAGTAATCAATTGGATACTGTCTCTATTAACACCTGATATGTCGAATTCAAGGATTTGCCAGTCACTCGCCTCGATATACATAGTATCTTTATACGCTGCTGTTCCTGAATTAGAAATGGATATGATAACGGTGTCTGATGAGCCATATACTGAAACTGAAAAAAATAGCGCTATTACTCCTTGTATCAATCCTTGAAATCTCATAAGACTTATTCCTTCTGATATCTATGTTTGATTTAGAATATATTAAAGATATTATAAAATAATACTACATTAATATTGATTAGGACTAATTAAACAGATAATTATAAATAAAACCTTCCCTCATGAATATAGTATAAAATTAAAAAATCCTCAATTGTTAATTCCAATAAGGTAAATTGACAA
>JAUXBV010000342.1 GCA_030619215.1 Fibrobacterota bacterium
ATTATCTCTTTTAAAAGAGACATAATGTTATACAAATAAATTTGTACCTTGTACTGATAAATCAGCACCTTGTGCTTTAGTATAACGTTCCGCTTCACTTGGAATTATGGATTGTAACGGAATAATTTTCAATGTAAAAGCGGTTGTTATAATCCATTCAAGTCAGAAGATAAAAGCATCTCACCTATTTCTTTTTCTTGAGCTAAAGCTTCCTTCAACTCAATACCACATTCATCTGAACATATTGTAAACATAAAATCTTTTCCATCTTTTCGAGCATCGGATTCTTCTGTAGGAACTATAGCCCATAAAGTCTTTCCAATGGTTGCTATAACCACTGGCATTATACCCCCTTCGTATTTAGAGATATCAATTCCAGGTTATTTTTTGCAACTTAAAGCTAAAACTTCCTGGTTTTTTCCAATTTTTTTATTACACCAGCAGCATGTAGTAAAAATTTTCTTAACCTTGGGCATTTCCCTTTTAATTATTCCCTGGAAAGCCGCCCTATATGTCCTAAATAAATAAGTCACACAGGTCCAGGGCACTTGCGCACTTCATAAAAACAGTTAAAAGTTAATAGTCTTAAGTTAACGGCAAAAGATAAACACGTTTTAGGGATGTTGGAGTTTTTCGTTGGGGAACAGTATCTGTGTGTTTTTTATACAGATATTTAAAAAACCACAATTTTCTTTATTTGCATAACATCACCTGTAATTATTCGGCAATAATAAATACCGGTTGACAACTTTGTTGTGGTAAACTCAACAGAGTGTTTCCCTGCATTTTTGAATCCATCCACCAGCGTAATGACCCGTTTGCCAAGCGTAGTAAATACGTCAATTTTTACCAGCATAGTTTTAGGTACGGTAAAAACAATAGTGATACCCGGATGAAATACATTGAAATAGACAGGTGAAATGGTAAAAGATTCTATAGCGTGTATGTTTTGATGTTCAGTAATTGGCGTAGGGTTTTCATATTCCGGGATAGTATAGGAAGGAATCGGATAATTCTTAAATGGCGCGATTCTCGCCGAATCCGGAGCTCCCGTTGAATATTCCGCTCCATCCGGATAAATAGGAATCAATATAGTGGTTCCTGCATAAAAATTATCCTGGTAGACTTTATGCTCAGCAAGATTACTTCCGCTCCCCAGATGAACATCCCCTATACCACTATCACAGTTATATATGTTAGCGCAATATTCAATATTTATGTCTTCACCATTAGCTTCATTTTCCCAGTAACTCAAACCGAGACGCTCAAAGGTTAGTTCTTCATTTATATCAAACCAGTTACGATAGAGGAGTGCGTTCTGATACACTTCAGGAACAGCCGTAGATGCATACGCGTATTGGAATACGGGTGTATTAACAAACCGGTTAGCTGCAACGGTAACAGGTCCGTAGGCGTTGCGGATTTTTAAACCGCCACCGGGAGTGACAGGCCAGCCGCGCATCCAGTTGCCGACTATTTCAAGGTCCTGATAATCTTTTGAATAAATAACATGGTCCTGTAACTCATTTGCGTTATCATAGGGACTGCCATTGAAAATATTATCATATATTTTTTCATTTAAAACACGATTAGGATAAAATGCACACCTGAATTGCCCCTGATCCCAATCAAGATTAAACTCATTTCGGAGTGTTTCGAGTTTTTCAAGTAAATTATCCCAGGAAGCAAATGCTTTCCATTCAGTGGCCAGCCAACCGGTTTGATTCAAATCCAGACCCCAGATATTTCCTTGGATCATACAATCCTTCGTTTTATAGGTCCTGAGGCCCGGGCCTGCCTGACATTCGCTTTGACGGAGAAAAATGCAGTGTTCAACAACACCAAGTGTAATATATTGCCATTGTAATTGTTCAGTATCCCCAAATGCCGGGTCAGTGGCCATTAAAATACACCGGCGGACGGTATAATTCTCTTTGTTATAACCCCCATCCCCTATCATAGATACTTTTACATTAAGAAAATGGAGATCTTGAATAGTAATGTTATCAATATTTTTACCCGCTTCCTGATCGCCAATGTCCGGTGCACCATTAACCGCCATTATTACTGATAAGCCTGTGGAGTCTCCATAAAGACTGACCTTATCCTCGATTTGAATGTGTTTGCTGATAAGATAGGTGCCCGTTGGAAAATAGAGGCTTTTATTTTGCGCAACTGCCATAGTTACCGCTGCATTGAGTTCGTCAGAATCGTCGGCTATACCATCGCCAACAGCGCCGGCATCGGTTATGACATTTATGGTACTGTCAGGTTGTTGTGCCGTTGTATCAGTGAATATAAAAACCATGAGTAGATAGATAAAAAATAAAGGTATATATCCCGATTGATTCTGTAACCATGTATTTCTCAAAATCACTCCTTTTTTAATGATTCATTAAAAAAAGTGAAATTATGATACTCTTGTGCCAGAATAACTATTTAATATATTATGAAATAAACAATTAATATGTCTACATAATAATATAGCGATAAAAGCAGGTATTGTCAATACACGCAACTACTGAAGATATGCACTTTTATGCTCTATCTTATTGTTTTCTATAGTTACCTATAATTTAATCATTTAATTTATCACGTTAAGTTCATCAGTTTATCCTAAAGGACAAGGTGCTGATTTATTAGTATAACTCAAGATGGATGTTTTTAATCCTGATGTTATTGATCTGGGAAACATCCTATCTTTCGTTTATCTGTAGCGATTTGTTATGTTTTTTTGTAAACCTTGGTCACAGACCACCAAGGCCACTCTTTATCTTTTTCTTTTATATCTCACACTTATAATCACACAGAACCAGGGCACCTGCGTTCGTGCGAGTACTTCGAGCGTGCTCTTCAAACGCCGGAAAAAGCCCTCACTATTTTTCCCGGATTAGCCCCTTTCTGATTTTTTCTTGCTTCACGTGTGCTCGTCTTTTATTTTAAATCTTAAAATTAAAATTCCTATAAATCTTCTTATCCACACAAGTTATAGAGTTTTTATCCCAGAAATTGGAGGACATTATGAGATTTTTGTTGAGCTGTTTGCTTATTTCAATTGGCCTGGTTTCAAGCGTTCCAGCGGAAACACAAGAACAAAAGGCCGAAGAAACCGAGATACCAGCGAGGAGTTCCAGGATGGCGATCGGTTTTAGTCTGGAAACCATACAGGATGATTTTGGATTGGAACTTGGCGTGACAACGCCCTATTTTGCAGGTGAGAAGATGGCGCTCCGCCTTCGTGGAGGTGTTGCATGGGCCAACGGGATCCCCGACGGGAAGACAAAAGAAGACTGGCTTCTATATACGCCAATACGAATTGCTTTTGTAGGGTCTTGGGCATTCGCCGCCAACAAAGTTCGTCTCTACAGCGAGGGCGGAAGTCTTGCAATTCTCTCGATACAAGACGTCTCGTCAGACACTTTTTCAGGCATTGGTGGGTATGGGCTTTTTGGGTTTGAGTTCTTTGCTAGCGATCATGTCCCGGTAACCTACTTCATCGAAGGTGGTGGTATGGGTACAAGTGCCAAGGCTGACAAGATGATTGCCGATCCTTCGCTGGCGAATGGGTTTTTCGCCTCCGTTGGTTTGCGTTGGTATCCTTAAGGGAACCGAAGAACATTGTGTCTCTTTTAAGAGAGACAAGGTGCTGATTTATCAGTATAATTCGTACTAATAAATACCCTGAAGGGCACTGGGTAAATTTATAAGTACTCATTATAAAAGCAGAAAGGCTATTATCATATCCTTCTGCTTATACGACTATTAGGGAGTTTAAATGAACAGTAGGAAGTTTTACTTCCACTGTGAATTATACTTTAGTACACTCCCAATAGGAGTTATACCTCACAAAGGTATAACACACTGTTATGAAGCTGTTTGGTTTTCGCCTGTCCGTGTGTTATTTTGATTAGCAGGTCGAGGTCCAGCAGGCCTTTCTCAGCCGACACATCTATAAGAAAATAGAGCGTATGTAAAGACATGTCTTCCGATACGCTCCATTGCTGGGGGTAAGGAAATCCCACTCTTTCATAGGAGGCATGGTATGTGTTCATTTCGCCGTCTGATAACCGTTGCTGTTGCAGGTGCGTGTATTTTAGGATTTTTTTCCGGATGCGCCAAAGCGCCTGATGAGGAGCTTGCTACTACAAAGGCAGCAATCAAAGCTGCTCAAGATGCCGAAGCTGATAAATACATGCCCAATAGTTTTCAGAATTTACAGAAATCACTGGTATCAGCAGAGGTGGAGATTAAGATGCAAAACAGTGCTTTTGTTCTGTCTCGGAACTATGCGAAAGCCAAACAGCTTCTGCAAAACACAAAAGATCTTGCCACACAAATAACGGCTGAAGCTCCGGGAGCAAAGGCTGATATGAAGGCGCAAGTCGAGGAAGGCCTGGCTTCCGCGCAAGAAGCGGCAAAAGAGACACGCGTCGATATCAGGAAAGCCCGGCGATCAAAGAGCAAGCAGGTTCTTGCGCAAATGGCGGCAGATCTCGACGCCGCGGAAAGCGCACTCGCTCAGGCTACGGCAGACTTTGCAGCGGGCAATATTCTGGATGCCCGGGAGAAATTCACCGATGCCCAGAAATTGCTGAAGAATATCTTTGATCAGCTCAGCACAGACGGCACTGATGGTTTAATGTAGTCTGAATGGCGTCGTGCGGAAGCTCCCCTAACCGATTTTTTTTGCGCTCCGATAACCAGATAATATTATACTAAAGCACAAGGTGCCGATTTATCGGTA
>JAUXBV010000546.1 GCA_030619215.1 Fibrobacterota bacterium
AAACCAAGCCGTAATCGATACTATTATCATCGCCTGTACCTATACCCTGTGTATTGATTCGATACAGCGTATTCGTTTCCCTGTACGATATAATGCAGGTTTTATTCAAGCACTTGCCCGACAAACAGTAACTTTTCTTGCAGAGAGAGGCTTCCCCTTTGCGAAACTTTCTCTGGGTATTGTTGATTCGCTATCCTCCAAAGAAGAATCAGATACTACCCATGTAACGAACCTGCAAAAACATCTTACCATTCAATTTACTCTTGAAACAGGCAAACAATGTGTTTTTGACAATCCGATTTTTCTGGGCGGATTTAAAACAAAAGATAAACTCCTCGCACAGGACATTGTCTTTGCCAGGGGGCAGGTTTTTGACAAGCGGAAAATAGAGACATCACAGAAACGGCTCATATCACGTCCATATATAGCCAGTGTCCACGTATCATCACCAGGAATAGTATTACCACCTGAAAAATCAGATACTCTGCATATGCCACATGAATTACAAGAAACTTCAGATAGTATTAGAACCAACTCACTGGAATTAGTAGCGGTTCCCTTTCATATCGAAGATAATTCAGGTATGGGTATCGATGGCGCCCTTGCTTACAGCTCCGATGCAAATATCCCCTGGTCAGGAATCCTGACACTCACTATGCTCAACATCTTTCATCGCGGTGAGTCTGCCTCCCTTTTCTACCGCGGAGAAAAACTGCTCCAGCAATTCGAGATTGAACTTGCAAAAGCATACCCGTTCCTCTGGCCACTCTTTGTATCAGGCGCTTTTGGCCTGGAAATAGAGGAAAAAAATTATGGGTACCTTCATGGGGAGTTTACAGTACTTACCCAGCTTAAGGAATTATGGCAGGCCGGATTAGCGGTTACCGGCCATGAAACAACCATTAATGATCAGAACGCCTCATGGCACTTTATAGGAATTGACCTGCTTCTGCAACGGTGTGGTGAACCCTGCCGTGATGGCATGCTTGCGCGTGATTTTTTAATACGCACCGGCACCGGTATCGCTGATAAGGCGACGGGGAGGTACAATCGCTGGCGCTTTGACTTTACAGCCGGCTCCCATATTCCCCTGTTCAAACGCCAGGCATTTCTCGGCAAAATTGCTACACATCTCATCACGTCCGATGATAAAGATTCTCTGCACCAGACAGAAAAAATCAGAATAGGCGGTTATAAAAACATCAGGGGATATGCTGACAACCAATTCCCGTTTATAGCAATAGGATACGCTCAAACCGCCTATCTCTTTTATTTTAACCCGACGGGCTCGGTATATATTTTTATGGACGGTGGTGTTGGTTTCTCTGAAGATATAAGTCTGAACAGAGATGACCGGACCGTGCTGTTCGGGTATGGTTTAGGTATCCGTGTACCGGTGAAATTCGGTGTGCTCTCACTTGAATGGGCAAGAAATTACCGGGAAGGAAAAGGGCTGGGCAGAATACACGTAAGAGTAAGGAACAATGTATCACCGGGGATGTTACAACGATGAAAGTATATAGTGCAATCTTTCTTCTATGCTTTACCGGTATGGTATTCAGCATACCGTATGAATGCCCCTATGCTGATTCAGCATGGCAGAAACATACCCCGTCCTCACGGCAGCGACTGCTCAAACATCCGGCCTTTGCAGAGATGGATAACGAATGTTTTATTACATTACTACACACTTATGCCCAAAACGCACGCGCCCCCGAACGGACAACAACGCTTTTCTCCTTTCTTAAAAAATATTGCCGTTTGTCAAACACCTTTGACCAGTCAGTACTGCATGCATTTCTCACCGTTGTTGACACTGTAGATTTTTCCCGTATCTCAGACGGTATCGCCGCACTATGGAAAACATATAACGGCCCGCTTCAACTGCAATTAAGGACCTTAGAAAGAAAAGGCCTCTATGCAGAAGCGGACCGGTTATATAGTGATTTTAACACCTTGTCACTAATAGACGTATATGATCTGCTGAAATGGGCTCGCATAAAAAGCATTCTGGGAGATTTTAACGGTGCGGTAGCTATTTACTGCAAAGCATCATCCATAGAAAACTCATTCGTAAATGTGGCTCTCAACCAACTCAAGCGTGCACTGGCAGACGTCAAATCACCCAAAACAAAACGTACAATACTCAAACAGTTCAGTTCATGCTATCAATCGAATCCCGGAGCAAACCTTGACACGCTGTCAAAGTGGTTACGTGCTGCCTATGCCCACTTTAACCTGTTCCGTGAAGAGGAAAAAGCCATCATTATCCTGGATAAAAATCCACAATCAAAGGGAACGCGTCTTCTTGCGGTAGCCGGATACCGTTTCGCACGCGGGCTCTTTAAAGAAGCCCTCCCCCCGGCACAAAAAGCCTGGAAATATCTCTCCACTGAATCGCACCGCCAGAAATGTGCCATTATCTGTTACCAGTCATATGCTCATATCGGCAAATCTGACTCGGCACTGGCATGGCTTGACAAAGTAAATCTTACACAACTGCACAGTAAAGCGAACGCGGTCGTTCTGTACCAGAATAGCGGCTTTTTCGAAAAAGCCGACAGTATCATGAAGATGCTTGAGGAATCAATAACAAAGGATACGTTAACCGTACGGCAGTACCTTTTTCAGGGTTCCTTCGACAAGGCACGATCATATATCTCCCGTTGTCCACAAAAGCCACAGTGGCGCCATAACCGTCCGGACATACTGCTATGGCATATTCGTATCGGTGTGTATACGGGTTCATTCCCAAAGGTTTCATTATATCTGGACAGCCTTAACAGGGTAAAGAATTCACCGGGCCGGCACTACACCGCTGAAATCCTTACAACACGCCTGGCAGTGCAGCGGCTCCGGATGTATCCCGATGCGTTTCAATACTGGGGGCACCTGCGTTATGCACTCTATCGAAATAAACCGCGTGATCCTGTTGCAGGATTCAACTGCGAACGCTGGCCGAAACCAACACAGGAATTCCTTGTCAGTACTCTTGTTGGCGCTCTTATTAGCCATGAATATTTCGACACCGCACAATCTGTCCTTAATCTGGTTCCGGAGCTGGCTTCACCGCAAATCAACTATTTTCGTGGTCTGACAAGCTTTATGCTGGGCT
>JAUXBV010000276.1 GCA_030619215.1 Fibrobacterota bacterium
GATATGCATTTTATGTTATTGCGAGGCCCTGAAAGGGCTGCGGCAATCTCGGGTGTAGAATATTTGGAGATTGCTTCATCGTAAACTCCTCGCAATGACAATGTGCAAGTGAGCTATATGAGTGTCGAGTAATACCCGTATGTATTGTAAAGTGCCAAAAGCTATAATCGTAGTTATTTATTCCACGGCAGTTTCTCTAAATCAACATTTCCCCCCGAAAGAATAATCCCAATTCTCTTTCCGGAAGCTTCAATGCGGTTTGTAAGTATTGCACCGAATGGAACGGCAGCGGAAGTCTCTACTATTATTTTCATTCTTTCCCATATATTGCGCATTGCCAGTATGATACCTTCTTCGGTCACGGTGACAATGTCTTTAACGTATTTACGAATGACAGGAAATGTTTTATCGCCAAGTGAGGTGAGCAGGCCGTCTGCAATAGTGTCCGGGTTAACCGAGGGGATGAGCTCACCGGAATGAAATGAGCGATATGCATCATCAGCTCCTTGTGGCTCTGCTGCTATAACTTCGGTTTTGGGTGAAATGGAGGAGACGCTGATTGCAGTCCCGCTGAGTAAACCACCTCCGCCGACAGGTGCCATTACCATATCAAGATCCGGGACCTCCTCGAGGAGCTCCAAAGCAGCGGTTCCCTGACCGGCAATCACACGATAATCGTTATAGGGATGTACAAATGCAGCGCCGGTTCGCTTAACAACTTCCGCCAGAGTGTCTTCGCGGGCTTTAAGGGTAGGTTCACAAAAGGTGATTTCCGCTCCGTAACCTTTAACAGCGTTTTGTTTTATCATCGGAGCGTTTTTTGGCATTACAACATACGCTTTGATTCCCCGTCTTTGAGCGGCAAGTGAAAGGGCAGCTGCGTGATTGCCGGATGAGTGCGTGGCCACACCCTTTGAAGCTTCCTCATCACTCAAAGAAAAAACGGTATTCGTTGCCCCGCGGGTCTTAAATGCTCCCACCTTCTGAAAGTTCTCACATTTGAAAAACAGTTCAGCGTCACACATCCTGTTTAAAGCATCGCACGTTAGAACCGGCGTGCGATGAATATAGGGCTTGATTCTTTCGTATGCTTCCCTGATTTCCTTTAGCGTAGGTTCTTTATTCATGGTATGTTCTATCCTGTAATTAAATAAATCTAATAACCATTATAGTATTACTTTTTATATGCGCAACGTGTTTCCGGGGAGTGAATTAATACAATATTATTTAAATCAAAGGTCGCCTTCATTTCAATTATTGGCGTAAGGCCCAGCTTGGTCCATTTGTCAAAGTTAACGCAGTCTTCCCTTTTTGCTTTTTTCGCTTCAGTCCAGAAAGAGAGCTCTCCTTTATAATTAAAACGGATTGGCTCAGAAAAATCGGATTTAAAAATTCTGTGGCCTGTTGTAATGTCATATATAAAGAGGTCGCGTCGTTCACCGGTTTCGCTATAAATTATAAGGTACTTACCCTTCTTGGCTAAAAAGAACTCCGCCCATTTATTCAAAACCTTCATATTACAGTTTTTGCTCATTTTTTCGCAATTGACTTCTGTAAATTTTTTCCTCCGGATTTTAACGAATATATCCGACCCGATTTCTATTCCCGGCAATGCTCTCTCAGCAACTATATAATCATCGTATTCGAAGAATTTACAATTGCCAAGGGCATAATAACTTGCGGTGTCTGCGCCGGGAATACCATAATAGGGCTTCCAGCCGCCAGCCGTATTGAGCTTTTCATCTCCTGCATATAATGTAATGTGAAGCATAAGCAGTGATATAAGCGCTGAAAGGTATTGCTTATTATATGGCATGCTTACCCCTATGAAAAGTAAGGTAAATCACATATGTAACTCAATTACATCTTTATCTTCCAGGATGTAATCTTTGGTTATTCTCTGTCCTTCAAACTTATTCTTACCCCAAACCCGTGCGTATTTCAGGTTACTTGCAAAATCATGGTGCACTGTTTTTGCAAAACTCATTAATGTCTTACCCCTGGATAATATGAAGGGGCTGTCATATTCAGGGTCATATCCGGGCCGTTTTGAGTAAATACGAACAATATTCAGCAGCCTGACAATTTCCTGTTTCAGCTCTCCGATTGCCGTTTTATCTTTTGCCGATGTGGTAAAGACCGGAAAGCGGTCACCGTAAAATTCTTTATAAATAGAAAGATTTTCATTCGATTCCGGTATATCCGTTTTATTTGCGATAAGTAGAGATCTGAGATAGCCCCATCGGAAATCTTCCTTATCATGCCTGTTATTCTCAATCTCAATCTTATGGTATTTTAAAAGCTCCAATGAAGCTTCCAATTGATCCAGTAAATCATCCCTGCTGAAATCAATAACAAGCAGCAGTGCATCACTGTTTTTTATCAGCGAAGGAACCCAGTTTTCCATATACTCTTTGGATAATGGGGGAAAGTCAACCAGCTGGATTTGAATATCTTCATAGGGCATCATTGCCGGCTGGAATATGCGGGTCGTAAAAGAGTAATTTCCTACTTCAAAATTGGCATTCGTTAAAGAATTGACAAGCTGGGTTTTGCCTGTATTGGGAGGGCCGACAACCGATATCTGGCCTGCACCCTCTTTGTCAACATGATAGGCAAACCGTTTCGGCCCCTTTGTTTTTTGAGTTTGCTGCTCCTCTTTCAGTTTTGCGATTTTACGCTTAATGTCTCCCTGAAGTTTATCCGTGCCTTTGTGCTTTGGAATAACGGCAAGCATCTCCCTCAGGGCCTTCAGACGCTCGCGGTCATCTTTTGCCTGTTTATATTTCTCTTCTGCTGCAAAGTATATTGGTGTCAGGTTTGCCGGCATATTAACCGTTTAGCTTTAAATGAAATACAATTGTATTTGATCATTTGGAAATCATACATTTTGTTAGTAAAATAGTATCGTCATATAAAAATAATAGAGTAATCGCTTTTTTTATAAAATTAAATCTATTTTAAATAGCAGTGAAATAATGTAAAAATAAATAGTTTGTAAATTGACGTAAAAAGGAAATACTCATGAAAGCAGTGATATTAGCAGCTGGATATGGAAACAGAATGAGGCCGTTGACTGACAATAAGCATAAGACCCTTCTGCCTATAGCGGGCGATACCATAATCAATAGAATTATGGATACGCTCAGCGAAAATGGCATTAAAGATATTGTGGTTGTCACCGGCTATCGTGATAAGGAATTGAGGGATTACCTTTCGGAAAAGTATTCCAGCCTTGCCATCACCTACGTGCACAACGAAAGATACCGTGAGACAAATAATATATTCTCGATGGCACTTGCTTTTAATGCTATTGAGATTGACAGTGATATAATGCTTATTGAATCGGACATTATCTATGAACCATCTGTTATCGGACGGATAATAAACTCGCAACATGATACTGTGGCCCTTGTTGATAAATTCCAGCATGGCATGGACGGCACGGTCGTTACCGTTGAGAATGGCATTATCACCAATGTCATTCCGCCTCATTTACAGGATGAAAAATTCGACTTCTCAGATAAATACAAAACGCTTAACATTTATAAATTCTCAAAAGATTTCTGCAACTCTGTTTTTAAAAAGCTGCTTACCTATTATGCACAGACAATCGATGACAACTGTTACTATGAGCTCATACTTGGCATTCTTATTTATATGCAGCGGGAGGTGGTGCATGCCGAAATCCTGGAAGGGGAGGAGTGGGCAGAGGTTGATGACCCCAATGACCTGCGCATTGCGGAGTTTAAATTCAATACAAAACAAAGGAGAAAAATCCTTGAAGAGGGATTCGGCGGATACTGGAACTATCCGGTAACGGATTTCCATTTCATACGTAACATGCATTTTCCAAATGCCGCGGTGATTTCAGAGCTGCGGGACAGCCTCCCCGATTTAATTCATAACTATGGCTCGCGACAGGAAATCCTTGATCAGAAACTCGCATGGCTCCTGCTGTGCAGCAAAGAACGGGTTCATGTGCTTAATGGCTGCTCACAGATATACCCGTTCTTACGTATGAGAATGCAGAAAATGCGTGTATTGATTCCACAACCGACCTTTGGCGAGTACCCGAGAATTTTCCCTGATGCAGATACCTATTCTGATGCCGTGGGTATTGATACGGAAGAGATAGAAAAAAGAGGCGCAGAATATGATATAATTGTCTTTGTAAACCCGAATAACCCGACAGGCTCGTTTATAAAATCGGAATGGATACATGAATTCGCAGATAGGAATAAAAAAAAGACAATTTTAGTGGACGAGTCATTCGTTGAATTCACCGGATGCGCCTCAATGATGGAGCTGCTTGAAACGCAACCGGTTGACAATGTCATAGTTGTCAAAAGCCTGAGTAAATCACTCGGCATACCCGGCGTCAGGCTGGGTTATGTTTATTCATGCAACGGCGAATTTAATGATGCGGTAAAGGAATATATTCCTATCTGGAACCTTAACTCTCTTGCAGAATGCTTTCTGGAAGTCATCCTTAAACACAGAAAGAGCATGCAGCAGTCTTTTATTGACACAATAAGAGACAGGGATAGTTTTGCACAGGCATTATCAGAAGTCTCCATGGTAAAACAGGTATATCCCAGCGCTGCAAACTTCCTGCTGGTTTCCCTTAACAGTGACGGCCCCTCAGGCGGGGAAGTCGCTGACATGCTGTTAACAAAGCATGAAATTTATATAAGGGACATCTCTCCGAAGTTTTCCGACGGTAATACCTATATTCGCCTTGCTGTGAGATTAGCTGAGGAAAATAGTCAATTGGTATCTTGCCTGCAGGAACTTAAGGTATAGTAAAACATCGGTTATGGTTAGGGTAAAGATGCCCTGCTTTGCAGGACTTTGCCCGTTTCGTCGATGGGTTACGTTTTTCATATTCCCCGGCAAATGCCCTGAATACGAAAATGGGTGTATTGTTTATAATGAGGTTCTATAAGCTACTTTTCAGGTGCAATTTCTGCAGCCGGTTTATGCTCCTCCTGAACAGCTTTTTCCCTCTCAAAATGCTCCTTATCACCGCGAATCGTTGCAATAATATTCTGAAGAAAGTCAAGCTCCGTTACTGCAATGGCGATAATGGAGACACCCACAAAGTAGATCCAGCCATTACCTGAAAAGAGGCAAAGCGATGCAACAAAAAGTATCGCAGCCATCTTGTTTACTGCTTTCCTGTCTTTTCTTATTAAAGAAATCAAAGCTACTAACAGGGCTGCAAGCATCAGTACGCCTGCAATAAGTTCAATGAATGAATTGGGGAGAATTTTGTCCATATTTAGCTCCTATTTTTTTTAGATTAATATTCAACCTTCGACAAAAGGGTTTATTTAAACGATTTGTTATCCCTGAGGGCGAATATGAAACCCTCTGGATAACATTGTGTAAAAGCAGAAAGGTCATTCCCATGCCTTTCTGCTTAACACACTGTTATATTGACAATGCTTATTCATCAAATGTCCAAGATTCTTTCTCTTTCTGATTTCGCCTAATAAACTTACTATTACTGCATATTTTTTTTACACGATCTTCGTTTAAGTTAGTGTCAGA
>JAUXBV010000113.1 GCA_030619215.1 Fibrobacterota bacterium
TACATAATGTTATGCTTTAGTATAACTTTTTGATTAACTCCTTTCCTTAAAATGTGTTACAGGGAGATTCATCTGAATATATTATCCAGGTTAAATAAGACGTGTCGTTTCTCCCTGCTGATAATTTGTCCTATTTAGTATATCGGATAGAAAACGTGAGACTTTAATTTTTTTTTCGAATTTTTTGAAAAAAAGATTGGACCAGTGTTCTACACTTTTCTTCCATTAAATACCCGGTGATATTGGGAAAGCGATGGTAAGCCTGTTGTGCCTGTTCTTTATAACAATATGTTTCGATCGCACCCAGCCTGTTGTCGCTGGCACCATACACAACTGTTTCAATACGTGACTGGAGTATTGCTCCGAGACACATGAGACACGGCTCAAGTGTGACATAGAGAATACACTCATTAAGCCTCCAGGTTGAAAGAGCAGAAGCAGCTGCACTGATCGCGATTATTTCCGCATGGGCGGTAGCATCATTAAGCGCCTCTATACGATTATACCCCCGGCCAATAACCGTTCCTTCTTTTATAATCACTGCGCCAACAGGGACTTCTCCTTCATCAAAAGCTTTGAGCGCTTCCTGATAGGCTAAATTCATGAAAAATTCATGTTCCATGTATCGTTTTACCCTTTTCTGTTTTGCCGGAGGTTACCACTGTAAATCCATACATACGATACACGAAAATAATATTAGGTGTAATCAAAACAAAGTATGCGAATGCGGTTTCCCTTGTGTATACGACTCTCCACAATTTAATTTACATTGGTTTTTCAGTAAAAAAAATGCATGAATTAGCGCATTGAAACGCTGATTTGAGTAATATATAGGTTAAATTACCATGTTTGAAGAACTCACAGACAGGTTTGAGTCAATTTTCAAAAAGCTTAAAGGCCGTGGACGCCTTTCCGAGGATAATATCGCTGAGGCCATGCGTGATGTAAAACGTGCCCTGCTTGAGGCTGATGTTAATTATAAAGTTGTTAAGACATTTACTAACGGTGTAAAAGAGAAAGCCCTGGGCAGTGATGTGTTAAAAAGCGTTACTCCCGGCCAGCAGTTTGTAAAGATTGTCCATGGGGAGCTGACGTCTTTAATGGGAGGATCTTCAAAGGCCTTCCACTTTCATACAAATAGAGTCAATACAATCGTTTTGGCAGGTTTACAGGGTTCGGGTAAGACAACTGCGTGCGCAAAACTTGCTTTATATTTTCGTAAACAGGGGCACAGGCCTCTTATGGTTGCCTGTGACACTCATCGCCCCGCAGCGATCAGCCAGCTGGAAATACTGGGAAAATCGCTGAATATTACGGTGTTTTCAGACCGTGGTAAAAAGCCGCTGGATATATGCAGCGAGGCTTTAAAGCGCGCAAAGCGCGAGGGGTATTCCCTGGTGATTATAGATACGGCAGGGCGCCTTCATATTGATCAAGAGATGATGAAAGAGTTGAGAGATATCTGTTCTTTATCAAAGCCGGATGAGATATACTTTGTTGCAGATGCAATGACCGGGCAGGATGCGGTTACCGTTGCAACAGAATTTTACGGGCAGATACATTTCTCGGGTGTTTTTTTGACAAAGATGGATGGTGATGCCCGTGGCGGTGCAGTACTTTCTATCCTCCAGGTTACCGGAACTCCGGTGCATTTTGTCGGTATCGGCGAGAAGCCGGATGCAATTGAGCTTTTTCATCCTGAACGTATGGCTTCACGTATATTGGGTATGGGTGACATAGTCTCCCTTGTTGAAAAGGCACAGGAGGTTGTTGATGCAGAGAAGAGCCGGAAACTTGAGAGAAAGATCCGCAAGAACGCGTTTACCCTGCAGGATTTTCTTGATCAGCTGCGCCAGATAAAAAAAATGGGATCCCTGCAGGATTTAATTTCTATGATTCCCGGAGTCGGCACGCAACTGAAAGATGTTGACGTTGATTCAAATGCCCTGAAAAAAATAGAGGCAATAATCTGCTCGATGACCATTGCGGAACGGAATAAACCAGGCCTCATAGAGGGGAGCAGGAAGCGCCGGATTTCATTAGGAAGCGGGACTTCTGTCCAGGATGTCAATAAATTGCTGAAGCAGTTTGATTCAATGAAAACAATGATGAAACGGATGAATAAGATCGCAGGTAAAAGAGGGCAGATGGCAGCAATGAGAAATCTTACACCGTTTTAATAAGAAAATAAAAATTGAATTTATATTTAACATTATCCTGAGTATTGGATAATATTGTGTAGAAGCAGAAAGATCATTCCTATGCTCTTCTGCTTAACACACTATTAAAATATCATTTATTCACCTAAACTTTAGGAGCGTTAATTGCCAGTAAAAATTCGCCTTGCTCGATATGGAAGGAAAAAAGTGGCACGCTATCGTGTTGTCGTTGCTGACAGCCGCAGTCCCCGGGATGGCCGTTTTATTGAAACCGTTGGAACCTATAACCCGCAGGCTGATCCCAAAGAATTTGAAATTAATATTAAAAGAGTTGGACACTGGCTGAATCAGGGTGCGAAGGTTTCTGAAACAGTAAAGAATCTTCTGGAGCAGGACCATTTCAAAGAGAAGCTGGAAGTTGTTGAAAAAGGGCTTGATGTCAGCAAAGCAAATGTTGAGAGAAAACCGGAACGCAAAAGGAAGCCAAAGCCGAAAGCTGCAAAAAAGGGTTAATGGTGGATTCAGATCCTTCAGACTCCCCCGAATCACCTGAAGTACGCAAAACTGAATTTATAGCAATAGCAACAGTGGGAAGACCCGTTGGCCTGAAGGGATGGTGCAGAATCTTTACTTTTGGCAGCACCCTGGAAAAAGTAAAAATACCGTATACTATAACGGCAGGCTTGAAAAATCCGGAAGTGTCGGTTACCCTTAAAGAACTCCGTAAAGATGCGAATGTGTACAAAGGACTATTTAAAGGGTACGATACACGGGAGGAAATTGAATCACTTAAAAATCACAAGCTTTACATTGAAAAAGAGAAGCTTCCGATAACACGGGAAAATGAGTTTTACCATTTCGAACTGGAGGGAATGGCCGTATTCAATGACGTTAAAAATGAGTGCATTGGTAAAGTAAATCGCGTATTCAACTATCCAACAGTTGATGCTTTAGAGGTAAGAAAAGAAGACGGCTCTATGTGTATTATACCAATGACTGAACTGGTAATAGAAAGAATTGATAAAGAAAATCAGAAAATTTATGTAAATGATTCTGCAGTTGAGGAGCTTTTGTAATTTTAGATTTTCAATTTATCACCTTTCGCTAAAGCTACTCCGCGTCGCTGAAGCGTGTGCGGAAGCGAGCAGAGGACGAGCGATTTAAGATTCAATAATGAGAAGAAAAAGATTTATAGTTATTTAAATCTAAAATCTAAAATCACAAATCTAAAATAATTATGACTATGTTCTTTGAAATTCTGACCCTTTTTCCCTCAATGTTTGATGGAGTATTTACTGATAGTATTGTAAAGAGGGCAATTGATAGGAAATTGATATCAATACATATTGACAATATTCGTGATTATTCGGAAGATACTCATAAGGGTGTTGATGATTATCCTTATGGCGGGGATCCTGGAATGTTGCTTAAACCGGAACCATTATCAAAAGCAATTCGAGCGGCAAAAGAGCGTTTATCAAACCACCTGCCAAAAGTTATATTTTTAGGCCCTCATGGTGAAGCATTAAAGCATGATGTAATTGAAGAATTGCTGAAAGAGGAGGGCCTTATACTGTTATGCGGTCGTTATAAGGGGATTGATCATCGTATTCGTGAAAAATATGTTGACAGGGAAATTTCCGTAGGTGATTATATTCTCTCCGGTGGTGAGATACCGGCAATGGTTCTTATTGACGCCATAACACGCTTAATACCGGGAACCCTGGGAAATGAAGAAAGTGCGGGGCGTGATTCGTTTTTTAACGGGTTATTGAGCTCTCCTGAATATACGCGTCCTGAAGTATTTGAAGATATGCATGTCCCTGAGGTACTTTTAAGCGGTCATCACCGGAAAATTAGAGAGTGGCAGAGAATGCAGGCAGAGAAAATAACAAAAAGAAACAGGCCTGATTTATGGGAACAATATAAAAGTAAAGCAGATAAAACAGAATAAAAAGCTTTGAATGAATTATAAGAGGAGGAATTTGTGGAGTCAATTATTAAAGATGTTGAAAAAGAATATTTGAATGATAAAGAGGTGGCATTCAATGTGGGTGACACTATAGCGGTATCATTTAAAATACATGAAGGAGATAAAACGAGAGTACAGATTATTCAGGGAACAGTGATCCAGAAAAGGGGCTCCGGTTTGGGAGCTACTTTTACTGTTCGTAAAGCATCGGGTAATAATGTGTTTGTTGAAAGGATCTTCCCTTTACATTCACCCCTTATCTCCGGTATAAAAGTGGTTCGTAGAGGGAGTGTCCGGAGAGCAAAATTGTATTACCTGAGGGAAAGAACAGGGAAGGCTACCCGTATCAAGGAAAAAAAGTAGTAGAATATTTCTGATAATTATTACTGTTAAAAAAGAGAGGATTGTATTAATATCTTCTCTTTTTTTTTTGTGAACATGATTTTATAATATAACTATGCCGGTAAATGAAAGATCTCAGCTAAAAACAGGTAAGCGACCTCAGCAATTAAAAACGAGGACTCTGAAAGAGGGTGAAACTCTTTTTGAAGAAGGATCTCGTGGGAGAGAAATGTTTATTATTCAGGAGGGTAAAGTAGGTGTTTATAAGGATACCCCGGAGAGGTCTATTGAGCTGGCGGCTATTGAGAAGAACGGCATTATCGGTGAGATGTCCCTTCTTGATAATCAACCGCGTTCTGCCACTATCCGCGCTATTGATAAATCAACGGTTATTGTAATTGACGAAAAGGTATTTCAGGCAACTTTGCAGAAGGCTCCTGTCTGGCTTACCAGTATTATCAAGATTGTAGTCAGCAGGCTCAGAGATGCAAATAAACGTGTCGATCAGACGGTACTGCGCGATCATGAACGCGGGCTCATTTCGTTGATGCTGGTTTTGCTACCTGAAAATAAATATGAATTTTCTTCGCAGTTGGCTCTAAATCATGACCTGATTGTTGTAGAAGCTTATTATGTTTGCAGGTTGAAGAGAAAAGAGATTGAAAACCTGTTAGCAGGTATTGAAAAGCGTGAGATACTTGAAATTGCAGAAGATAATGAGCATAAAAAACATATTTGCTTTAAAGACCTGGAAGTTGTCCGGCTATTTTATGAATACCTTACCTTAAAGAGCCAGCAAAAGAAGTTCCGGGAAATAAGTATTCCCCAGGAAGCGGTTGGTGTTCTCAGTAATATTGCCTATATTGCCCAGAAGTCGGGAACGGAAACACAGGAAGGAACAAAGCTTTCCAAGTCTGCTTTTTTGGGGGATATGGCTGATAAAGACCGCGACAAGCTGGAAAAGACACTGCTGGATTTAAGGCGGCGTAATTTAATCAATATAATGCCTGAGGGTAATGATTCGATTATTATCTTTAAACCCGAAACACTGAGCAGGATTAAAAAAATTAAGGAGTGGCTTCCACGTTTTGAAATGGATGTTTCATGAAAAATGTATCCCAGAAGTCAAAGGATAAAGTAGGCTCAGGCCGGAATATAACTAAAATTAACGAACGGATATACAAGCGTGGTTCCCTTATGTTTATTGAGGGTGAATCAAGTACGGAGATGTTTATTATTCGCTCGGGAAAGATTCGGATACTCAAGCAGGAGGGAGATAAAACGGTGGAGCTCGCGGTACTGGGCTCGGGGAGTGTTTTAGGGGAGTTATCATTGCTTGACCATCAGCCACGCTCCGCAACAGCTCAGGTGGTAGAGGATTTGAAAGCAACCGTGATTGATGAGAAGCTGTTCAATCACACTATGAAAACTGTTCCGAACTGGCTGTCCAATATTGTCCGGGTTGTGGTTAAGCGCCTGCGTGATACAATGAAAAAAACCAGTGACAGCATTGTGCAAAAAAGTGTTGCCGGGGTTATTAAAATTTTACTGCTGCTATACAAAAGCGAAGCCAGGGAATATGACGGAGAAAAAAGATTGTTTGTTGCCCGGGTGAAAGATGTAATCTCTTCAACTATTGGCATTGGTGATGTTGAAACAGAAAATGTGTTTTTACACCTTATACTGAAAGACATGCTTTTGATACGAAAGGATGATGCAGGCCGGGAATATATTATTATTTCTGACACTGACGTCCTGCAGCTCTATATGAATTACCAGCGGGCTTCGCAACGGGGGATAAAAATGCTGGGTGAAGATCTGCCTGAACCAGCTGTTGATCTTATACAGGTGGTTATTGACGCGGGGGAGAAGGGCGGCAAGGAAGTTAAGCCCGGCATAAGAAGGATCGGTGTCCCGCAAATAGAGATCGAGCTCCAAAGAAAGGGAAAGGGACAACACATCGACTTGGACGCACTTGATGCTTTATTGGACGCAAAAGTGGTTTTTAAGGAACAGGATACGGTAAAAACAAGTCATCAGACTCATAAGCGTGCCATCATACTTTATAATGAAAAGACATTAAAAAAACTGGTCACCCTGCATATCTGGCTTCCCAAATTTAAGGAGGAAATAAAATTTTAAGGCCGATTAAATGGTACAGGTCGCTCCATTCTGTCAAGGGACGAATGGAAGCGGGTGCTTTTATTGTTGAAGGGCAGAGAGCGTTATCGCAGATTTACAACTTACATCCTGAAAGCCTGCAGGAAATCCTTGTCGATAAAGAACCGGCAAGAGCATGGAGAGATAAAGCTACTATTAGGATCCTTACTTCAAGTCAGTTTGCATCGATATCGAAAAACAAAACACCGCAGGGGATAGCGGGTGTTATTACGTTGCCACGGGACTCCCATAGCTCGAAACTGCCGCAACAGTATGGTGAGAGGATGCTTTTACTTGAGGATGTTCAGGACCCCGGAAATGTAGGTACCCTTATCAGGGCCGCGGCTGCATTTAACTTTGACGGCGTCATTTTAAGTGAAGGATGTGCGGACCCATTTTCTCCAAAAGCAATTCAGGCTTCAGCCGGCTCGGTCCTCTCCCTCTGGATTAGAAGAACGACCGGATATTATAAACTGGGAGCTAAATTAAAAAGGGAAGGCTTCAGGATTATTGCTACTGATATTTATGGGAATTCAAAATCAATATTTAACAGCGGAGAAAAGGTGGTACTCATATTAGGCAACGAGGCCAAAGGTGTTTCGAATAAAATGCTTAAGATTGCTGATACCGTTTTTCGTATTCCGTTTAACTGTCAATCTGTAGAATCACTCAATGTCGCTGCTGCCGGTGCGATTTGTATGTATTTGTTAAGCCAACAAAGTTTTAGCAGGTAGAAGTAGTACCGGAGTACTGAATTATTGGAGTACTGGAGTATTGGAGTAATGGGTTTTTAGAAGTATTTATTTAGTAACCATTATGTTAATACCATATTACTTCAACACACCATTGTTTACTTGGGAGATATTGACTACTTAGTGTCTGTCCGAAAACTACCTTTTTAACGTCATTCCCGCATGCTTCTGGCGGGAATCCAGTATTTTTGGACAAATAGAGGCTTGGATTCCCGACAGAAACATTCGGGAATGACGTTTCCGGACAAGCACTACTTAGCATAAATAAAAAATAGTTGAAAATTCAGGCTATAGAAACATACCCTTTACCGCTTCGCTTGGAGCTGTACATCGCATCGTCCGCCCGTTTAACAATTATCTCTTCATTATCGTTGATATGTGCTTCCGTGATACCTATTGATAGGCTGGTCATACCGAATTTAAATGCACCGAATTGTTTCTGGATACGTCTTGCAACCACATCGGCCTGTATTTTATCCGTATCGGGCAGGATAATGACAAACTCATCCCCGCCGTATCGGTACGCTGAGTCGACATCCTGGCGTATGCATACCTGTATTACCTGTGCTAAAGAGGCAAGAACGTGGTCACCCATCTGGTGCCCTTCTGTGTCGTTAAGCTCTTTAAAGCGGTCAATATCGATTAATATAAGAGATAATTTTCGTTGCGGATTTCTGCTGTGGCGCTTCAACTCACGTTTGATCTGATCGTAGAAATAACGGACATTATATAAGTCGGTGAGGCTGTCGGTAATTGCCAGCAGGCTGAGCTGCTTGTTTGTTCTGCGAAGTTGCTCCTCCAGTTTTTTCTTTTCAGTAATATCTTTTGCGGTGATAACAAAACCGTTAATATTGACAGTCTCATAGTTCATTTTTGAAATGCTTAAATTGAGTTGACGGATCTCGCCGTCTTTAGTTCTCATGGGTAATTCAATATTAATAATATTTCTCAAGTTATCAACTGTCTTGATGGCGTTATGTATCTTTTTCTCGTTAGTAAACAACATTGACAGAGGTTTACCTAAAACTTCTTCCTGGGTATAGCCGAGGTGAGAAGTCGGAGGCCA
>JAUXBV010000383.1 GCA_030619215.1 Fibrobacterota bacterium
GGCAATATGTTATGAAAAAACCGGCAAAAAGATAAAAGCAGCCGATGCCTACCTGGCATATACAAAGCTACCCGGTGTTAAAAATGCTGATGCTTCATATAAGAAAGCGTTTCTACGAGAAAAGGCTGATCAGAAACTTGCGATAACTTTTTATACCGCGAACATTAAAGTATTTACAAAAGATTATCGGAGCTTCCTGAGGCTTGGCATTCTTTATTCAAAGAATAAAAGCACATTGTCGCAGGCCGCTACAATGCTAAACAAGGCGTCAATCCTTAAACCTGATGACGCAAAAATACTGATAATGCTTGGAAAAGCGTATGGAGAACTGAAGAATGAGGGCAGAGAACTGATAACCTATCAGAAACTCCTTAAATTAGAGCCTCAGAATCTGAAAGCCAGCAGGCGCGCCGGTCTGATACTGTTAAAGAAAAAGAAATATACCGAAGCTATTGTTAATTTGGAAATCGTATCAACCATGGAACCTAAAGATGTTCAGATAATGCTTGCACTTGCAGAAGGATACATGAAAACAAAACGGAATGAAAAGGCAATAGACCTTCTTGTAAAAGCAAAAAAGATAAAGAAGAATGACCCCGATATCGGGCTTCTTTTATATAAACTGTATAAACAGACCGGTAAATCAAAGCAGGCGGAATCTGAAATTAAGGAGTTAATAACACTTACAAAAGATAACAAGCTCAGGGTTGCTTATGCGAAAGATCTCATTGATCAAAAAAGATATGAAGAGGCCAACCAGCTTGCCCATCAGATTAAAAAATCCGATCCTACAAATATAGAAAGCTTAATGCTTTTAGGTAAAATTCAACAAAAGCAGAATAAACTTAATGAGGCTATTGAAACGTATAAAATGATATCTTTTATCAATGAAAATTATGCCCCTGCACTATGTGAAAGAGGGAATGTCTACCTATTGCAGTCAAATGCTAACAGGGCAAAATCATTTTTTGAAAGGACAATAAAAGCAGATCCTAAATATGCACTTGGCTACCTTGGGCTGGCTAAAGTAGCTAAAGCTGAAAAGAAGAATGCTGAATATAAGAAATTTTTAAATAAGGCGAAATCATTAGACCCAAAGAATGAAGAAATTTTAAAGGAGATTAAAGGAAAGTAATCAAACGGTAACAGTTTTATATAAAAATCGGGAGAAAAGATAAAAGAGGGGAGTGTGCGCTTCCCTCTTTTTATATTAATAATATAAATCTACATGGGTATCCCCTTAGCTGGTGTTCATGCTCAAATAATATGCGCCGAACAAATTCAATCGCTATTCATTTTTTGAGAAAGTAAATAGAGTAAATTAATGGAAATTTTAGGTTGCAAAATAATAAAAAAAGGGCTTGGTAACGACAACAATATTGCAATTACTTTTGATGATGGTCCGCACCCGAAGTATACGCCGATGATATTGGAGATACTGGAAAAAAAAGGTGTACGGGGAACTTTTTTTAATAGCGGGTTCAATATCTCACGGAATAAAGAATTGACCAGGGAGGTTGCAGAAAGGGGACACCTGATAGGCAATCACTTTTTCAACCATAGAAATGCTCTGTTTACAGGCCGTGAAACACTTAATTACGAGGTCATGCACACTAAGGAGACGATTGAGAATATTACAGGCAGGCCCTGTAACTATTTACGCCCTCCCTATGGGATTATCAGCCCATCATTACTTTCGATTTGTAAAATGTCTGATATTTCAGTTGTATTATGGAATTTAAACACGTTTGACTATCGCAGAAAATCTTATGCGCAGATTATTGAGCGCGTATTAAAAAAGGGTATGAGACCAGGATCAATACTACTGTTCCACGAATGCAACTATAAAGATGATTCACTCGATTTCTCAAACACCATCAAAGCACTGCAAATAATTCTGGATATCATGTTCTCAAAAAGCATTAAACCGGTAACGGTTCAAGAGCTGTTAGAAGACAAACCATAATGGACATATTAGATATTATCCTGCTCGCTTTCACCATTTACTATTGTTCTTCGGTTCTGTATCTTTTAACAGGTTTATTTCGAATACCATGCAGCGGCGGAAGCAAAAAACAGCATTTTATAACGGTCATACTTGCTGCTCACAACGAGGAGAAGCACCTGGCGGAGTGCCTGCAGCTTATTGCCTGCCAGGATTACCCAAAGGATAAGTATGAAGTTATCGTCGCGGATGACCGTTCTACTGATAAAACCTCTGATATCATAAAAAAATTCTGCGAAGAATATAATAATTTTAAATCGGTGCGCGTTGATGATTCAGAAAATAGCATACCGAAAAAAGCAGCCCTTATTAAGGGGCTGGATATTGCTGAAGGAGAAATTATCGTCAGCACAGATGCAGACTGCATCCAGCCCGGTGCATGGCTTTCATCCCTGAACGCGTGTTTCACGGATGATACCGGCTTAGTTATCGGGCACACCGTTTACCATAAGCCGGACAACGTCTGGAAGGGGATCGATGCTCTTGATTACTTCTCACACCGCGCGCTGGGCGCGGCATTTATCGGCGCCGGCTCAGCCTATACATGCACCGCCTCAAACTTTGCATATCGTAAAGAAATATTCGATGCAAATAGAGATGAATTTATAGCAATCGGCGTCAGGCCTGCAGAGGATAATTACTTTGTGCATTGTGTCCATAAAAAAACAAAGTATAACATTGCCGTGGCGACAAACCCTGAATCATTTGTGACAACAAATGGCGCATCCGGCTTTAGGGATTTTATGAACCAGCGTTTTCGATGGAGTGCCTATGGCGGTACTATTACCACTTCAGGGGTTAAACTCTTCTTTATACCCGCGCTATTTTACTACTTCTTTATCTGGGTAGCACTTATCAACTCTCTTTTTAATCCGGGATTATTAACCACAATCTTTATATCTGTTTTCTGTAAATTCGTGATAGACTTCCTCTTTATGCTGAAGGCGGCAATGGTATTTAACTGCAGATACCTGCTCAATTACTTTCTCCCGTTGTCTTTTATTCACCTCCTGCTTGTCCCAGTGGTTGTCTTAAAAGGAAATTTATCCTCCTTCACATGGAAGAGGAGAAGGTATACCAGGGAAGTAGAAATCAACCATTAGGAAAATTAATCCAGTGAAGCTGCTATAGCCCAGTAAAGCGCAGCGACGCAGGGAACTTTAGTCCTCTAATCTTTGTCTTTTATGCATTAGGATAAGGTTCTCTATGTCTGATTTATCTACGAAAAAAAGCGACGTCCCCTTCAGGGGGTAGATAATTCAGACAGAGAATCTAATCTACCAGTTCAATATTGAAGCCCTTGTGTTTCGCAAAATCAAGCATCAGCGTTTTAGGAAGCCGTTTCTTCAACTTCGACTCTATAAGTACAATAATCGGATGGAAAATCTTATCGGGCCGGACCTGTGCAACAACGCCATAGCATCCCATTAACTCTTTCCTGGGGGTGTTTATAACCTTAATTCGGGTTCCTAAGGGGTAGATGGGAAGAATCGAAATAAGTGTCTTTATTATCTCGAAATTGAGTTTGGATTTTCTCATCTCAATCATTTTTTGAATTGCTTTTTCAGGTTTCATCTCCTGGCTGAAATGTTTCCTACCGGTGGTAAACATATCATAGGTATCAGCTACGGCAACGATTTCGGCAAGCCGGTTAATCAACCCCTTTTTGCTCATGCTTTTTATAGGCGGGCGATTCTCTCCGCGAAGACCCTGTGGATAACCGGTGCCGTCCTGGTACTCATGATGGCAAAGTGCTACAATTGCGCCTGCGGGCGGGATAACGGGAATGTCAGACAGCATCATATATCCATAGAGCGTGTGCTGCATAAGAATCTCTTTTTCCTGTGCTGTCAACTCAGTTTCTTTATTTAAAATTTCTTTGGGGATAGCAAGCATGCCTATGTCGTAATTTATCACGCTCAGGCCGAGTTCTTTGAGCTCCTGCATGGAAAAACGTAATTTATGGCCGATGCAGAGTGACATTATCGTTACATTAAGAACATGTGAATAGAGCGCGTTGTTTTGATCTTTCATCTTATCCAGGTTAATTACAACCCACGGCTCGTCAAGGATACCTTCAATAATCTTATTAATTACACGTGTCACACCGCTATTTTTGATAATGGTGTTTATATGATGCTTATCCTTTCTTATTACCTTCTCAATATCTTTCCTGTTTTCTTTCGCTTTGCTGAGAATTTTATTGATTTCTGCTGTAGATTTGTAGACGGTTGCACTCAGTTCCTTCTTTACCTGTTCTGATATGATCGACTTGGCTTCAACATTTTCGGTACCGTCCTGTTATGTAAAAAAGTCAAGGTTAAGATAAAAAAATATTAAGGCATCCTGTTTTTAATGCAACTTTCTTTACTTTACTTCTACAACTATTTGTAA
>JAUXBV010000164.1 GCA_030619215.1 Fibrobacterota bacterium
GACAAAAGCTTTAGCGGCAATAATCCTTCTTTCAATATTTTTATCGAATAAGCCTGTTTCCAATTTTTCTGTTCCAAGACCAATAGCACCCCAACAGCTGGCGGTTGAGGAGGATCAGGTATTCGTACATGAATTTACGGATGGAGAATCGCTGCAACGCCTGGCGAAATATGCGATATGCCATTACCGGGCAGTGGTATCCAGCGGCAGGCAGATCAGGGAGTATATACGTGAAACTATCGGTATACACAACATGACAAGATTGCCGGGAGAGAGGAAAATAAGCAGCAAATACTGGGTGCCGGTAGGTACCGTTATTACCTTTTACCCACCCTCAAAAATTGATAATCCAAGAGCCGGTAGATTGATTCCTGTTTATAAATATTTCATTTCTATGGTTGATGACCCTTATGCCTATATAACGGGGGACTGGTGTGAGAGGGGCACAGGAGGAGGAACTCCCCATTACGGCATCGATGTCGCCGCTAACTATGGCACAAAGATACGAAGCCCTATAGATGGTATTGCCGTTTTACGGGGGAGCAGGAGCGCGGGCAGAATGGTAGGTGTGGTAACGGAAGGTAAGGTTATTTTCTTTGCGCATATGTGTAAGCGTTTTGTTAATACGGGAGATCAGATTAAAAAGGGGGATGCCCTTGGTACGATAGGTATGACAGGCTGTACCAGCGGCCCTCATGTACATGTCGGTTATGGAGTTAAGACACTATCAGCAGGCGGTACTACTTTTGGATGTCATCGATACAGACTTACCGATCCCAAACTGTTCTTTTACCGGGAGCAATATTTAACCCGGATTATTCATGATTTATAGGTCGTACTCGCAACGTTGCAGTAGAATTGAAAATGAAGCGAAGCGGAATTTTTCAATTCCAACAGCCTTGTTAGAGAGAATTATTTAGCCTATTTTGACTCCTCCGCTCTCCAATATGTCAGAAATTACTTTATCTTAGAGGTCCTTAAATTTTTATCGCAGATATAAGCTCAGAAGGTGAATAAACAGCAATTTTGGATTTTTTATAATCATTAGCATTTCTAGTCACAATTCCGTCAGCATTTATCCCTATTGCCGATTGGTGCACTACAGCATCTTCATAATCAGAAAATCCAAGAACAAGAGCATCTTCTAAAACAGCACGGTTTATCGGAGCAACCTCAAATAGTTCAAGTAACAACTTTATTTTCTGACGCGCAAATGCCTTGGTTTTTACTTTCTCAATTAGGTAATAAATTGTTGTTACCGAATCTGCACATATAAACCCGTTTAATAAACACTGCTCAACAGCATCTAATAAAATGACAGCATTTTCGCCGAATGAGTCCCTGTCCAGAAGGGCGTCAAGTACGATGTTTGTATCGAAAAGAATATTCAAAGGAATTTCCTTTCAAGATGTTTTTTGTAGTCTTCTTCTTTTAGTACCACTCCTCTCAAACAACCACGCAATTTAGAAGTAATTGGGCCAACGCGAATTTTCTTCTCACCTGAACGATGCTGTATTGCCCAAAAATAATCAGATACAATTTGCGAAATTGATTTTCCTTCACGCCTTGCATATTTCTTTGCCTGGTTAATCAGGGATTCATCAAGTCTCAATGTAAGTTTAGTATTCATATCCTACTCCTGACGTATATGTTACTAATAATATATACGTCTTATAAATAAAAGTCAAGAGCTTAATGGCACTCTAATAGGTGAATAGGGGATTATTTAACCCGGATTATTCATGATTTACAGGTCGTACCCGCAGCACTGCAAATCAACAGATTCATTCAGGTGATTTTGCTTGTTATGAATTAATCGGGTTAATACCGATCTATTTATTCTTCTTATTTGCCAACAATTCCTCCGCATGTTTCTTTGAAATAGTTGAATCACTTCCCAGCATTCTTGAAATCTCTTCAATTTTTTCTTTATCGCTTAATGCCTGAACTTTTGCTATTGTTCTATTATCTTCGAGAGTTTTATAGACGCGGTAATGGTGATCCGCAATAGAAGCAATCTGGTGAAGGTGGGAAATGCATAATACCTGATGCGATTTACTTAGTGAATAAAGTGATTTTGCGACTTCCTTTGCGAGAATTCCCCCAATACCCGCGTCAATTTCATCGAAAATCAGAATAGGGATATTATCATACCCGGTGAGAACGGTTTTAATGGCAAGCATTAGCCTTGATATTTCACCGCCGGAGGCAATTTTGATAAGAGGCAGGAATGGCTCGCCAATATTAGTTTGAACCTCAAATAAAATGCTTTCTAATCCATTGGGGGAGAGCTCAGGCTCAGGAATAAAGGCAGTTTTCCATTTGCCACCTGTAAAGCCAAGGTGCTCCATCTGTTTTGTAATAATGGCATCGAATTTTTGTGTTCCCTTCTTGCGGGCTCCGGAAAGTTTTTCTGCATTTACTCTGCATATTTTCTCAGTTTGCTTTGCCTTTTCTTCAAGCAGGGAACGATCAGATTCGCTATTTTCTATGGATGAAAGCTGTTCTTTTAAACTTTTTTGTTTTGTAATAAGATCATTAAAGGAACAGTTGTATTTTCTTTTTAAACGCTGAATTTTCGCTAATCGACTGTTAATGTGCTCTATATGCGCAGGGTTAGCAGTTGTTTCCGTGTTGGAGGAATATGAGCTGCAATAGCGGTTCAGCTCCGAAAGAAGGGTAAGAAGATTTTCAATATCATTGATCCAGGGAGTTGCAGAAGAGTCAAATTTCTGAAGGGATTCAAGGTTTTTACCTATCTGAATTAACTGCCGCTCCAGCGACGCTTCACCCTCTTTCCCTTCAATTATGGAGTTAATATCTGAAACACATTTAAGCCGTTCTGTGACAGAAGAGAGTAGTGTGTATTCTTCTTTCAGTGCATTCTCTTCATCAGAGGTAAGCTTCATATTTGCCAGCTCATTATACTGAAATTCTATCAAGTCATGTTTCTGCTTAAGATCAGCAGCTTTTTTATCAAAATTATCCAGGTCGGTTTTTGCCGCTACAAAGTCTTTATATGATGTATAGTATTTTTCCCACGCACTTTTCACTTCAGGGAGGCTGTTTATCAGGATATTGGCAGTTTCCTGCCTTAGTAGAGACTGGTGCTCATGCTGGCCGTGAAGATCGACAAGATAGTTTCCGATGGTTTTGAGTGTTGATAATGGAATAGGAGTCTGGTTAATATAGATGCGGTTTTTCCCGTTTTTTAAAATAACACGGCGTATTATTAATGTATTATCTTCAAAGGGGATATCTGCATTTAAGAGCTGCTCTGAAAGAGGTTTTGATACGGTTTCCAATTCAAAGATACCGTTTATCTCTGTTTCGGTATACCCGCTTCGAACCAATTCTGATGATGCCCTTTCTCCGAGAAGTATCCCTATAGCGCCAATGAGAATTGATTTGCCCGCCCCGGTTTCGCCGGTAAAGATAGAAAAACCCTTGCCAAACTCAATTGACAGTTTCTTTATAAGGGCGAAATTTTTGACAGAGAGCTCACGGATCATTCTTACGATTTCTCCATTGCTTATAGTCCTGGCCCCAGTTTAATTTCCTTCTGAGCGATTTAAAGTAGGTGCTTTCCGAAAATTGTATCAGGTTTGCTTTACCTCCCTGATAAGAAACTATTATTTCATCTCCATTTCTTAGCTTTACACAATCTAGCCCGTCAGCGCTGAGCAACAGCACAGGATTTTTCTTATTGATAATAAGCCGGATATCTTTTTCAGCAGGGAGAATAATCGGGCGCTCGGTAAGAGAATGCGGGCATATCGGCGTTAAAAGAAATGCTCTGACGCTTGGTTCAACGATCGGGCCGCCTGCAGCGAGTGAATAAGCGGTTGACCCGCTCGGCGTAGCAATTATAACTCCGTCTGATTGAAAGTCTGTTATGTATTCATTACCATACCAGGCTGAGATTGATATAAGTTTAGGTTTGGAGTATCGATTGATGAAAATATCATTCAAAGCATGAAAGATATGAACTACCTTTTTATTTCGAACAAGGCTTGCCTTTATAACCATCCGGCTGATATCAATATATTTCCCCAGGTGAATTTTTATGAGGTTTTTTTCAATATTTTCCGGATCAATATTTGCTAAAAATCCCAGGCCGCCCAGGCTGATACCAATAACGGGTTTTTCGGAAAATTTTACCATATGTGCAACAGAAAGGAACGTACCGTCACCACCAACCGAAATAAGAGCATCGCTTTTTTCAATAAGCTCCTTTTCACTACTGGCCAGGATGCCATTGGGTGGAAGTTGATTTTTTAATTTTGGGTGAAACAGGATTGGTACATTTGCGGTCTCGGACCATGCTTGTATCTTTACAAGAACTGAATGTATCTGCCGGGATTTTTTAAAAGCAACGATGCCAAAGGAATTTATTTTTTTCATAAGGCACACCGTATAATTAATTTTAGATTTTAGATTTAAGATTTAAGATTCCAGCTTTTATTAAACTTCTTTCTTCTATAAAAGTTATGTCTTAATCTTGTATAAATCCAACACCTAAGATAATAATTACACTTTTTTATTGTTATAAAATGATAGATTTCTGATCTTACACCCGGTCTTTTGCCTTTTGTACTGTTGTTTAAACTTCTTATAAATCAAAAATCAGAAATCAAAAATCTAAAATTATTATTATCCTGTTTTATATATGCAAATACTATCTAATATCTTCTGAAACGACGGCCATCTTTGTACTATTTTCAAATCTTCGATGTAAGTTTTTCCGTTACACTTAAGCCCGGCAACAGCACAGGCTCCATTCGCGGCAGCTGATATTGTTTCCTTCAGGTCAAAACCGTCATGCTGCTTTGCACCATCAATAACAATCCCATCAGGCATCTCGCCGTGCCTACCACCCATTCGGAGAACACAGGTAAGCATCTGTTCAATTTCATCGGGCGTCTCGTGGCGAAGCTCTTCAAGGCCGCGGAAAACGGATTGCCCTTTTGCAAAGGTTGCAATTGTTACAATGGCTGGTAACTGCCGGTAATATTGGTAAAGGGGGGTGCATTCCATTTTATGGCCAACAAGTTTAAAACTCTGCAGAAATGCCGTACCGGTTGAGCCGAATGAGGTCTGACGCTCTTCCTGTATTCCTTCATTACACCGCATTTTACGAATATAGTTTAATGTTGCACAACTCCATGGCTCCAAAGGAACATTAGCGAGTATAAGTTGGCCGCGTTGAACCAGGCTTTTTGCCGTAAAGAGTATCGCTCCTAAAATATCATCGCCGGGAAGGTCGATTGAAATGCTGATAGTGTTTACATTAGAGAAATCGGTTGATATGGTAAATGATAATTTTGTTTCGGTTTTTTTTACAGCCTTTGGAGCAATAAAACGTAGCCTGCGTATCAGGGGATCTTTTTTTTCATAATTGCTCTTTATCGTTACTTCGTATCCAAATGCAGGCAGGATATGACGCAACGGGCTTTGAAACGGATGATCAGATAAAAAACTTAGTTTTTCCCTGAAACCGAATGCAAGACCGATACAGGAATGAATAGTATTCGGATCAATTATTTCATCAGGTACTGTGAGGCTTCCATCTGAAGAGAGAGATATACCCGTGGCATCGTCAAATTGTTTGGATTCAATGGTGAAGCCGAGTAAGGCTGCTTGATTTTGCCAGGCTTCAAGACGTTTTGGAGAGAGGTTTTTAAATGCAACGGTTTTTCTTAAACCGAGGAGAAGAAAAACGATGAAATCGCGATAGGGTAGCACTTCATAGGGCAAAAGAATAAATGAGGAGCCGCCATCAGGCTTTGGTGATACTATACATGTATCGCCTTCCTGCTTTATGTCAAGCTGGTTGGATAGAGATTCCTTGAAGAGAGTTATTAATGGTGTGTTATTGACAGGAGTGATCCGGGTTTTCCTGTTTGATGCAAGGGCAATGAGGAGAGTCAGCAGAAAAAAATCCGGATTGACCGGCAGCACAACCGTGCCTTTTATCTCCTTTGCTCTTTGTATTTCCAACACAGCTCTTATTTCCTTTCCCAGGCGGAGAAGCCGCTCTTATTTAAAACCTCTGCTGCTGCACTCGCTGTCTCATACGAGTTAAAAGCCATTTTAATGGTGCCGCCTTCCCCTTCCCGCATCTTTAAAACCTCTATATCTTTTATATTAAGATTTTCGATGGCGAGTATATTGGTCATTGATGCGAGCACTCCGGGCTGATCTTTTGCCAGCACAAGTATTTCGTAAAGTGGTGTCATAAAACCTTTGTTATGTAACGGGATTTTACGTCGAGTTTCAGCGGCATTATTAAAACTCTCTTCGAGATCATTATCAATCAGTTTCTTTTTCAGTGAACGTAATATTTCCATGCATTGGTCAAGCAACGGGGCTATGGTCTTTTTATTGGTAAGGAATATATCATGCCACATTTTATAAGGCGCTGAAGCTATTCGGGTCAGGTCTCTGAATCCTCCTGCTGCAAGATGAAGGGTGCTGGGGGTTTGATCTTCTATTTCCTGTGCAAGGTTGACCAGTGAAACGGCTAACATGTGCGGTATATGGCTTACCGTTGCTGCTATGGTGTCGTGGATTTCGGGTTTCAGGATTATATGTCTGCACCCCAGGTAATGTTCAAGAAAACGGGCAAATTGAATGTCAATTTCAGCTGGTTTTTCAGTGAGGGGAGAGAGAACATAAATAGCATTTTGAAAGAGATAGGGGTCCGCCGCAGACGGTCCTCTTTTTTCAGATCCGGCCATAGGGTGCCCACCCAAAAAATGAACATGTTTCGGTAAAATATTTTTTGCGGCTTCTGCTATTTCTTTCTTTGTACTCCCCACATCAGTTATTATAAGGTTTTTCGGCAGGTCTATTTTCGCAAGTTTTGTAAGAGTCTCAATTATTACTTTAATAGGGGAGCATAAAAAAATGACATCCGTATCCTTGATGATTTCATTGAGCTTATCATAATCATATCCTTCATCAATACATCCAAGAGACAGAGCGGTCTTAATGTTTGCAGGAGAAGAAAGACCAATAATTCTTCCCGCATATCCTGATTTTTTTAATGCGATGCCAATAGAACCGCCGAGTAATCCGACACTGTATAGTACTATTGCCTTTTGTGGTGTATATATATCATTACCCATACATATAGCCCTGTTTTCAAGGATAGGTTATCATACTGATAAGCAATTTATATTTATATTAAAGAATTCACTTTAAAAGTTTGTCTACTAGTTTTAAAGTAAGTTTCA
>JAUXBV010000088.1 GCA_030619215.1 Fibrobacterota bacterium
AGACGAAGATTATTGAAAAACTTACAGGGGGGGCATAAAAATGATAGTATTCTATTAATATTCATTTAATGTAAGGAGGCATTTATTATGCTCAAATCATTTAATACCTTCCTAACTTTTCTTGTTTTAGCTGCCTTTCTTTCCACCTCCTATGCTGGTAGGGGAATAACTCACAAACTAAGCCAGCCGGCAGAAAACTCCCAAAAAATCTACAAAAAAATTCTTGTACCTGGTGAAGAGCCGGTATATGTCGGTGGGGTAAAGGTGGTAACACCTGAACAGGATGCGAAAATATCTTATGTAAAAATTAAAAATACGAGCCCGCCGCTTCCAACTTTTTTCAGTAATGCAGACAAGAAATATTTAAGGGATATCTTTATGCAAAAAGAATCATCCTGTGCTCAGGCTTCGGGAATCGGTATTCATTATACATATATGATAAATCTCATGAGAGATACTGATGCGAAGCAAAAAAGTAACCAGTTTCCATATCTTTTTACCTGGAATTTCTTGAATGGTGGTGTAAAAGAGGGTGGTTCAAGCTATTTAGATGGATGGGAGCTTGCAAATGAAAACGGAATCGCGGACACCATAACCTGGGGAATAACACCTCCCAATAATTTCTGGACCAGGTGGATGACCGGTTATGATAAATACCTGGCAGGCATGCTTAATAGATATGTAACATTTGGCAAAATTGACATCAGCACTCAGGACGGCATAACAAATTTGAAATATTGGATAAAGGATCTTGGAGAAGGCGCTCCGGTTGGTGGTATGGCTGCGTTCAGTGTTAATTGCCTTCAGCCGATGTGGAACAACCCCCTGGAAAGAGTTCCGGCTGAATCGCCTTATGAGGCCAATAAAGCAATTATTCCTGCTTTTGGCGCCACTGGCGGACACGCAATGAATATTATTGGATGGCACGACAGTGTTTTTTATGATGTAAATGCAGATGGACAGTTTACTAATGATATTGATATAACTAAAGACGGCATTGTCGATGTACGAGACATGGAACAGGGAGCCTGGCTTGTTGTGAATACATGGGGCCCAACCTGGGAAGATAACGGCTATTATTATATGCTGTATAGAGTTGGTGCTTGTGAGCCGGGAAATGCTTATGAAGATGATGCACAAACAGGTAGTGGCAAAATTGTTCAGGACAGTTTTGCTTTAAATAACGGAGGATTAACATCAGGCAAAAATGTATATACATTACGTCCACTTGTCATGGATGCTAAAATAAAACAGCAATTTACGTATAAAGTTGTAATAAGTCATACACAGCGCGATCAGATAAGCATTTTAGCAGGTGTTGCTAATGACACCAGCGCAGACGAGCCTGAAGTCTCCCAGCGATTTGCTGTATTTAATTATCAGGGCGGTGTTCATCCAATGGAGGGAGCAGGCAGTACTTCCCCTCTTGAAATCGGCCTTGATGTGAAACCACTGCTTAACAGCGTTGATCAAAAGAGGGCAAAGTTTTTCCTCATGATAGATGCAAAGGATGCTGGTTCAGGTACGGTACAATCCTTTTCACTTTTCGACAGGCGTGGAGCAAGCCCTGTTGAAGCGACATGTGACCAGACACCTAAAACAATCACTGCAAGCGATAGGACTATATTATCGATAGTCTATGAATCTGCTGCGAATCCTCTGTTAATTAAAACTGACACCCTGCCTGGCGGTGCGAAAAATCAAAGCTATACAACTACACTGGAAGCTGAAGGCGGGACGGAACCATATATATGGGAAATGTTATCAAATGTGTATTATGAAGTTCCAAACAGCGGTACTTTTCCGGCAATCACTTCTACAGTATCACCTAACGATACTGATGACGGCCTGGCAGAACAGGATCTTGGTTTTTCATTCAAATTCTTCGGAGAAACTTTCGATAAAATTTATATCGGCACAGACGGTATAATCTTATTTGAAGATAACTTTACCTATGTACGTTCTCCAAAAGCTTTAATCAATACAAAAGCAATTGCAGCACTTGGAGCCGATCTTATGTATCAATCAGGCGATGAAATGTATTTTGAAGGTGATGCGACGAAAGCAACCATTCGCTGGAAAACAAAGCACATGTGGAGTGAAGCCGGACCAATAGTGGTGGATCTGGATTTTGCAGCGGTGATTTATCCTGATGGAAAGATAGAATTCTTCTATCAGACGTTAACCGGCGATGTAAGTGGAATGGCAATGGGAGCATCAGGCGGGGAAGGCAGTTCCTACTTTGTATATGACTACGGCACCGTAGCTGACATTCCTGCAGATCACAAGGCTGCATTACTGCCTGAGGCGGAAATCCTTGGATTGTGGTGCTCGGAAGCGGGTATTTTCAGCGGAACAGTTTACAATGACGATGGCGACTATCGGATAACCTTTGCAGTAACGGATGCATTGGATATAAAAAAGACAAAATCTTTTATCTTCAATGTTGATGACTCCAACCCGATAATTGCAACTAATAAAGTCTTTAAAACACCTCTTAAAATATTCAACAATGCAAATTCTTCAATTGTGTTCTCTTTTGGCACAAGCAAAATGGCAAATGCCAAACTGGAAGTATTTTCATTGGACGGCAGAAAGATCCGGACAATATACAATGGCAAGCTAAAAGCCGGCCAGCATAAGATTGTATGGGATCTACAGAGTAAGAACAGCGTTTCCAACGGCATTTACCTGTGCAAATTGTCAGTTGGGAAAGAGAGCATTGTGAGAAAACTGGCGGTGTTGAAGTAAGATTTACAGGTAATAATTAAGTAAGTTTCGGCTGCTGAGCTAAAGGCTTGGCAGCCGTTTTTAATTATAAAGAGGTTATAGAAAGAATTAACCAAACAGCCATTTTGATAAACTTTACGAGCCCAATATTTTCGATTTTGAGCTATAATCCAGCTTAATATATTCAATAATAAAAAACATACTTTATAAATTGCATGTATTACTTTAGTTACTAGGGGAGGACGGTTATTTTACGTTTTAAAAATATCACAAAACCCTTTACTTCAACTTTCCATAAAAACTATATTGTTTCTTTGTATAGAAACATGCAAGGAGGATACTTTATATGCGTGAAATCAATGAACTTGCAAGAGCGTTTGCCGGTATCGATAATTCCAGGACAATGAATAAATTCTTTAGTGAGATCTTTACCGAAGCCGAAAGAAAAGATTTCGCACTTCGATGGCAGTTGATGAAATTGTTGAATAAAAATATGCCTCAGCGGGAGATAGCTTCCGGATTGAAGATAAGCTTATGTAAAATAACCCGGGGCGCAAAAATATTAAAAAATAGTAGATCAGTTTCATATAAAATCCTTAACAAAAAGAAGTAATACTTCTTTTGATCCTATTTATCAATAAGGAGAAGCTTTATGAGTGTTAAAGTCTTTCTTAACGAGGATGAAATACCACGCCAGTGGTATAATCTCGCTCCAGACCTCCCGTCACCATTGCAGCCACCTCTCAGTCCTGCCGATGGATCCGTAGTTCCGCCGGAGGGTTGGGCGAAGATATTCCCCATGAACCTGGTTGAACAGGAGTACAGCAAGGAGAGATGGATCGACATTCCGGATGAGGTACTGCAAATGCTCTACCGCTGGCGTCCGAGCCCGTTAAAACGCGCCGTATACCTTGAAAAGGCATTGGATACACCGGCAAAGATTTATTATAAGGATGAGGGTGTTTCTCCTCCGGGAAGTCATAAACCGAATACCGCTGTTACCCAGGCATGGTATAATAAACAGTTTGGCACAAAGGTGTTAACAACAGAGACAGGCGCCGGACAGTGGGGAAGTGCGCTGAGTTTTGCCTGTTCGCTTTTAGGTCTTGAGTGTAAAGTATTTATGGTTCGCATCAGCTTTGAGCAGAAACCTTTCCGTAAGATCATGATGCAGACATGGGGCGCAAACTGTGTTGCAAGCCCGAGCACCGAAACGAACAGCGGAAGGTCGTTCATGGAAAAATACCCTGACACGCCCGGAAGCCTGGGAATGGCAATTAGTGAAGCTATTGAAGCGGCAGTGGCGGATGAATCGGGCCAGACCAAATATTCCATTGGCAGTTGCCTGAACCATGTTTTACTACATCAAACTATCATCGGCCTTGAAGCGAAAAAACAACTTGAGAAGATCGGTATTAAAAAACCAGATATCGTAATAGGCTGTGCTGGCGGCGGCAGTAACTTTGCCGGCCTTGCATTTCCATTTGTCTACGATAAGATCAATGGTGCGGATATTGAGATCATCCCTGTTGAACCTGCATCATGCCCGACTATGACGCGCGGCATGTTTGCATACGATTTCGGCGATACCGCATGTACAACGCCGCTGGCCCCGATGCATACGCTCGGCCACAGTTTTGTTCCTCCGCCAATCCATGCAGGCGGTTTGCGATATCATGGAATGGCGCCACTGGTGAGCCAGTCTATTGTTGAAGGATTGTTAACTCCACGTAATGTTCATCAGCTGGAGTGTTACGCTTCCGCAATACAATTCGCAAGGACTGAAGGTATTATTACTGCGCCTGAGACAAGCCATGCAATTGCAGCGGTTATCCAGGAAGCCAGGAAAGCCAAGGAAGAGGGAAAAGAAAAGGTTATTCTCTTTAATATGAGCGGGCATGGCTTAATGGATCTGAATGGGTATTTGCAGTATTTTGAAGGTAAATTGCAGGATTACGCACACCCGCAGGAAGAGATTGACAGGGCAGAAGCAGAACTCGCGGATTATCCGAAACCTTCAATGGATAAAACCGGAAAATGGTAATATTTTCCTGATTATAAAGAAGGCGGGTTTTAACCTGCCTTCTTTTTTATTTGAGGAAATGATAACTTGATTACTGAAAATGACAATAGCAAAAGAAGGTGTCCCCGGCTAGGGCATAATCTCTCTTTTTCATATTGCAGAAAACCCGGCGATGATATCCCTTGCACAAAAATCTATGACTGTTGGTGGGAATTCTTTGATATCAAGGCTTTTATGGAGAAGAACTATTCTGAGGAAATTCTTAAAAAGATAAACGAACCTCAGAAATCAAAACCACAATCACTGCTTGAAATGATACAGGAAGTGGAGAAAAGGGTAAATAAAAAGTAGCGGGAATTTATATAATTATAACAAAATGAGTTAAAGCCGTAATAGTTAGTACGGCTTTTTTTATTTTTAGTCCATACGTAAAAGGATTAAAATGCGAATTAATTCATTCATTACTATTTCTTTATTTGTAACACTCAGCAGTTTTACCGGTTATGCAAAGGATAAACTAATTGCAATTATTGCATCAGGTGAAACCCATGCCATGCTTGATGCATGCGATTGCCCCCAGGATCCAGCAGGCGGCCTGCCAAAACGCTCCCAGATTATTAATGAGCTTCGCAAAGAGAAAGAGGTTCTTCTTCTGGATGCCGGCGGATATGCAGGAGGAGGTATATATGATTTTTACACAGGGGGAAGACAGCGGGACTCCGTTCGAACGCTATTGACCATTAAAGCAATGGGAGAAATGGGATACGACGCTGCTGCAATCGGAGATGAAGAGCTGCAGTATGGAGCCAAATGGCTAGTTACCATAGCCAATAAAGCAGGCTTGCCGCTTATTTCAGCAAACTGTTATTATGCCACAGGGAAGCATGTTACAGAACCTTATCGTGTCATAAAGAAAGGTGACGTTACCTTTGGAATTACAGCAGTAACAACACTGGAGAATCTTTTTCCGGTCGATACCTCAGTTATAATTAAAGATCCTGTCAAATCAATTAAATCAATCTGGAAGGAATTGAATAGAAAATCCGATTACCGGATAATACTGTCACACCTTGGTGAAGAAAAGACAATACAGCTTGGCAAACATTTTCCTGGCTGTACTATTCTGGTAAACGGGCACCGTAAAACAAGCATACAACCTGTTATGACTATTGATAAACAAACAGTTATGCAGTTTGGATTTCAGGGAAAGAATCTTTCTGAGGTTGATTTTAATACAATAAAAAAATCTTTCAGTCCCATAAAAGATAAATGGATAGATATCGACTATAATGTTTCGGATGATGCAGGAATTTTAGGCATTATATCCGGAGAATGGTATGATCAATTTCCAAGAATGACGGTAATTGACCTTTATCTCATGAGTAAATGCCCCTATGGTATACCGGCCCTAAAAGATTTGCTGCAGCTTCAGGATCGTTTCCATACGATGGAGTTAAATATCTGGTTTATAGGTGATGTCAATCCTGACGGCTCTATTCACTCTCTGGGTGGCAAACAGGAAATTAACGATGAGATGCTATGGCTTGCGGTTAAAAATATTTTCCCTGAATTGTGGGAAAGTTTTCTATACCTTTGCGCATACGAAGATGTTTCAGTTTTTCAGGCATTATCAGACCTTGAGATCGATACGGCGAAGGTTAATAAATGGATAAAGGAAAAAGGGGAGGAGGAGCTGGCAAATCATTACCAGAGGTCAATGAGGTTGAAGGTAAACGCCTCACCGACAATGTTTGTAAACAACTATATATTTGGATCGGAAATTTCGTATTTGCGTCTGGCAAAGGATTTTTGCCGATATGTTGAAGGGCCAAAGAAACCGTTGTTGTGCGACTCTTTGCCGGAGTGCTTTGAGGACCGTGATTGCCGGGTGAAAGGTAAAATTGGATTATGCAGTTCTACTGATGAAGGTAAAGGTGGAAAATGTACATTCAAAGACGCTGTAGAATTTGATTTCACCGTTGTTATTCCGGATAACCCTGTAATTCATACTGAGCAGGATGTAATAGCTACAACCAGTGAGCTTTTTCCGGGGGCTGCGATAAAAACATACCCAATGTCTTCCAATGGAGGAAAAAAGTTTTTACATAAAGTAAATCCCTCCTATTTACCGTTATACCTCTTTGATAAACAGGTTAATACGGCACACAATTATCCAAAGATAGAATCAGGATTAATACGAAAAGGGGAGTGGTATACTTTTAAAGAAGATGTAATGCAAAAGCAATATTTTCTAAAAAGAAAAATTGAAAAAGGGACAGTGTCACTTTTTATAGACCCATTATTTACAGATGCTGATAAAGTGCTTAAAACTGTTTTTAAATTATTTCCGGATTATGAAAATGTCACCATTAAACCAATTGTTTATGAAAGTACTCTTAATGATAATTCTGCACCTGAAGAAAAGATCAGACAGGAAGAAGCGCTACGGTGGCTTGTACTGCTGAAATATTACGGTATTAAAAAATATTCTTCATATTTAAATTCGTATCTCACAAAACCGGGAAGCTCACAATGGTTTTCCTCATTGAAAAAGATAAAGGTTAATGTTGACGGTTTTGTAAAGAAGACAGGTAAGAATCATGACCTGTTAAAGGAGCTTCTCAATGAGATTAGGGAACTTGGTATTGACGAGCCTGTAGTGCTTTTGGTTGATAACAGGGAAGTGATCCCTATCAGGAATCCTTCATATTTTGAGGAAATACTGAAAAAGGTAAAGAAAAGGTTTACTGAGGGTAAATAATACCTGTTAACGATATCTTACTGTATCGCATAAAAGCATAAAAGACTAAAGCCCCTTTTTTAGGGATTAAAACAGGCATCGTTACCGTTAACGATTTACGAGACTTATTTATTCACATTCAATGTTACTTTTAATGTATCCGGTTCAGCAGAGTATTCAAATGCCTCTATAGCATCTTTCAATAACATCTCTTTGCTGATAAGTTTTTCAAGAGGGACTTCATATTTACAGAGAAAATCTATTGCATCGGAGAAACGGCCGCAGCGTGAGCCAATGATGGTTATTTCATTGACAACAACGGACGACGGGTTGAAATCAAAACCGCCCTCATAAGTACTTTTAAGGATAACAGTTCCACGAGGTTTTACGTTAAGTAACGCTTTGTTAAAAGCTGAAGGATTGCCTGTTGCTTCAATAACTATATCAAATTTACTATCAATAAAATCATTTAATAAGACAGTTTTTACATTGTAATTTTCAAGTAAGGAAAGTTTTTTCCGGTGTTTCCCAATCACTGTCACATCACATCCTGTTGACGGCAGAACATAACCAATGAGCAGTCCGAGTTTTCCATCGCCTAGAAGTAGTACCTTTGCATCCTTCTCTATTTTTACCTGTTCAAGAATTTCCAATGCAGCAGCGAGCGGCTCAATAAAAATTGCGCGATTGTCAGGAATACTTTCGGGGATAATTACGACATTTTCTTCAGGGACAGAAACATACTCCGCGAATGCTCCATTACGGTTGATAATTCCCAGAACTGTCCTTTCAGGGCAGTGTCTGCTAAGGCCGTTTTTGCAGTATTCGCAAGCTCCGCAAGCGCAGTTTATCTCTGCTGTACACCGTTTACCAATCAGAGAGTCGTCATCCGCTTCTTCAACAATACCAATAAACTCGTGACCAGGTATACCTTTGAAGCCGGGAATATAACCACGGATTATTTCAAGATCTGTATTACAAATACCTGCCTTTGTAACTTTTATAAGCACTTCACCTTTTTTAAATAAAGGTTTTGGTACCTTTTCAATGCGAAGTTCTCCATCAAAGATTACTGCGTTCATATAATTTTAAAAATTAAAAAAATAATCCCTCAATAAAATTAAAATAAGCAGTGACTATTTTATCTCCGAATAATAATGCCACCCAGGTACCTGCCGCTAAAAAAGGCCCGAACGGAATCTTATGATCTTCCGGTAAAATCTTAATTACCATCATCAGCAGTCCGATAATAGAGCCAAACAACGCGCCGAAGGTTATTGTGAGAAGGGCGATTTTCCAGCCAAACACGGCGCCGACAAATGCTAAAAGCTTGATATCACCGCCGCCCATGGCTTCTTTCTTCCTAAAAAGAATTTGGCCTATATAACCAATTAACAAGAGTATGCCACCCCCAACTGCAACACCGACAAGAGATTGAATCGGTGTCAATTGACCCGGCAAAAATGAAACGGCTATACCAAGCGCCAAACCACTCAATGTAATGGAATCGGGGATTATGTAGTGGTGGTAGTCAATAACAGAAACAGGAATAAGTATGAGTAGTGTGGCAACCTGGAGAATTAACGTTGCGTAATCCCACCAGTTAA
>JAUXBV010000153.1 GCA_030619215.1 Fibrobacterota bacterium
CTCATCCGAAATATCAACATCTACCTTTCCCCCGCTCTCCTTCTCGATAATCTTTTCAAGGACCTTCTCTTCCGCCTTTTTCCCGCATCCAATATAAGCAACCAAAGAACAGGCAATCACACATAAAACAATCCTTTTCATTATCTCCTCCTTTTAAATTATGACAATTATTACTTTGTTATTTTTGAAGGTTATACCTTAAAGGAAAATATATTTATACCACTTCTCATAATAAATGTCTTAATTGTGTTAAGGATTACTACCAGAGAGAGTGGTTCCCCTACTTCGTCCCAAACACCTTCCTCAGAATTTCACTTACCCGCGCTGCCGGATTCTCTCTTATCTTCTTTTCTTCATGTGCAATAAGAAAGAACAGGCCATCAAGTCCTTTCCGGGTAATATACTCCTCCAGGTTTGGATTTACCAGTGGCCCGCCGGTTAGCGCTGCTACCTTATTATAGGTGGAGGCAATCGGGTTCCAGTACCTGGTAACCTCAACTTTTTGAATTGCAGCTTTTACAACAGGCGTAAACTCCGAGCGCAAATTGGCTTCGGTTTTGGATTTAAGGTACATTGTTGCAGCGTTGTCAGAGCCGCGAAGTATACCCATAGCATCGGTTATGGTCATGCTGATGATTGCATTCCTGAAAATGGGCATGGCTCTTTTGGTGGCCTCTTCTGCAGCGCGGTTGAGCGACAGCTCAAAATTCTTTATGAGATTTGAGAATCCTGCCTTCTCCAGAGCATTTTTCACCTTGATAGCTTCCGGTGGAAAGGGGATAAAAATCTGAGGATTCCTAAAGAAGCCATCTGTTTTTGATGCAACAGAAACGGAGTTTGATGCGCCAACCTTGAGCGCTTCCTTCAATCCCCTGATAACTTCCTCTGTAGTGAGGCCCCCGGATTTAGATCCGATTTTTGGAAGCAGCGCAATCAACTCAGCGCACCCACTCAGCATAAGGCATGTAAGTGCAATAGAAAAAAAGACTGGCTTTTTCATATTTTTATATGAATGATAGTTCATTTTCGCTCCTGTAACGTAGAACTAAACGGTTTAGAGGTTCCAAAATCTAATAGTAAATAGTCTGTTACATTTTTTCAAGTCAGAGTTGTCCATCATATCTCCTGATACTAATAAATTAAGAAGAGATCAACTCTTATAAACAGGCACTGCTATAAAAAAAATAATTTTCTTCCTTATAATTACAAAAAATTATAAATCTTTTTTACACCTGTCTATTGTAAATCTCTCTGTTATAAATCCCCTTTTTAATAAAATAATAAACCGGAACGTTGACTTCCGTAATTTATTCGCTGTTTTTGGTATAATTAAATAGCACTTAAAGGAGAGATGAAAATGAAAAAAGAATTCAACAAATCATTTTACTTTATCAAGGGAGGTTTTATGTATATCAAAAAAGTTGCGGTGTTACTGTTCTTAGTTTTTTTTCTGAGCCTTTCCGTACAGGCAACAACAATGTACGAGCTTTCCCTCCAGGATCTTTCAACAGGCTCGGAAATGGTTGTCCAGGCAAAAGTTACTGCACTCGTGAAACAGTGGGACAAGGACAGCTCAATCATCTACACCTATATCAGAATGAATATCATAGATGACCTGATTGGTGACGATGAGGACAATGAAATAATAATCAAGCAGCCGGGTGGAAAAATCGGGTATACCACGCTGCATGTTGAGGGTACCTCTCAGTACACAGTTGGAGAAGAGAATATGCTGTTCTTATTTACCGACCCGGTAAACCTGAGCGCTTTCCAGACTCTGGGAATGTACCAGGGAAAATATATGATCTATGAAGATTTAACCGGAATTAAAAGGGTACGCCAGGATAACCCATCAGGTGTAAGATTAATCGGCAAGAATAACAATAAGGCTGTTGAGACAGGTGACGACCTTACACTTGAAGAGTTTAAAATTCAGGTTCTTGAATTCATAAACAGTAAAAAAGGTAAATAAGGAAAGAGGAGGATATTATGAAAAAGTTAATTTCAATTTTTCTGATAATAAGTTTTTGTGCAATGTCGGCTTCAGCCTATAAATTTTTAGGCCCGAAATGGCCCGGAAAAAATCCTGTGGTACCTTACTGGTTTAATGAGAAAGGGTGCGAGGATGTCATTGATGAGTGGGAGTACCTGCATGAGGCTTTTAATGTGTGGTGTGATGTGCCGACAACAGCAATTGACTGTGAATATAAAGGGATGACAGCGGAGGAGAAAGTAGCTCCTGACGGCGTACATATCCTGAAATGGGCAAAAGGCAAGGACTGGCCCCTGGGAGGAAACGTTGTTGCTGTCTGCTATGTCTGGAGCAATAATGTAAACAGCATCACTGATTATGATATAGTATTTAACAATAAAAACTGGGCATGGTCTACGACCGGTGAATCAGGGAAAATGGATGTGGGACATATTGCAACCCATGAGGTGGGGCATGCATTAGGTATGGACCATAGTGAGATTCAGGAAGCTGTTATGTGGCATAAGGTTAAGCAGGGTGACATATCGCACAGGAAGCTGCACCCTGATGACAGCACTGGAATCAGCGCGCTTTACCCGCGCACAGGAACGAATAACCGTGCTCCGGTATTCACCAGCACCCCGGTAACCCAGGCAATTGCAGGAATGAGATATAACTACCAGGTAACTGCTATCGACCCTGACGGTGATGACATAAAGTTCTCCCTGCGGATTAAGCCACTCAATATGAGAATCGATTCAACAACAGGGCTCATCACCTGGTTTCCAAAGTTTCTTGACCTTAAAGAACACGATGTTATTATCGTGGCAACGGATGACCTGGGTGCGAGCGCTGAGCAGCGGTACCGTATAAATGTAACCAACCTGGTTGTGTATACGGTTGATGATACGGTTGCAATGGGTGACACGCTCTATTATAAAGTGTATGTCACGCCAATGGATGAATACGGTGTTTTAGCCGGAAACATCGAGCTGAGCTACGATAAAAACCAGATGGTTATTTTAGAGATTGACACAATAGGGTCTGTACTCGCAGGTGCATCATACGCAAAAAATATAACCGATAATATGATTAAATTCGCTTTTGCAGGGGCTGATCCGTGTTCCGGTGGTGGAGTATTATTCAGAATCAAAATGCTTATATTTGATGAGTATTGCGGCCAGATTTTACAGACACCTATTGTAAAAGCCTTTTTTAACGACGGTGATCCGGTTGCAACGACAAGAGACGGTACTATCTTCATGCCATGCGGAGGCGACGGCTACCAGGTTGACGGAAAGGTGCTCTATTTTGCGAACCGGATGGGTGTTAGCGAGGCTGATTTGGAACTGGTTGAAATAGGCCAAAAGGTAACATCCAATGATGACGGTTATTTCGCTTTTACTCATGTACCGCACTCCTATGAGCAGTATACCATCACTGCGAAAAAAGATTCGGGTGATATACGGGATGCCGTTACTGCCTACGACGCTTCACTAATTCTTCGCTATGTTGTCGATCTGCATGACCTGAATACCTATGATTACCAGGAGGAGACTGCTGATGTTAACGGCAATAACATGCTTACCGCATACGATGCAGCGCTCATCCTGCGGTTTATCGTTGAATATAACGATGCAACGAACATTGGGAAATGGGTGATGGTCCCTGAGGAGACCATACTCAAGGAGCTTCTGGAGCCTGAGCATAATATCGAAATAAACGCCTATATGATCGGTGATGTTAGTGGTAACTGGAATGACTGGGTAACCGGGCCGAAACGTGGCGCCACCTCAATAGCGACGGTTTTCATGGGTCAATTTGAGCCGTGTGAAATAACCACTGATGAAGGCCAGAAAATGGGTTATAGAGCCACCATCTCTATAAAAGATATTATGAATGACATATTTTCAGGCCAATTTGAGCTTACCTTTAACAATATTCAATATAAGCTTCACAAAGTAAGGCCTGCGGCGCTGCTCAACGGGTATCTGAGCCTGAACAATGCAGTTGACAATCGCATACTTATTGCTTTCGCCGGCACAGATCCTCTCAATACGGATGGTGAACTTTTTCAAATAGAGGTTCTTCCTGTTGGCGATTATATACCGGGAGATACCGCGCTAAACTCATCCAAGATAAGCCGCTGCCTCGTTAATGAGGTTAAGGATAATCCGGTACATATTGGTGAAAATCAACAAATCGTTCCAACTCAGACAGCTACCAAGATAACAAGTGTTTATCCGAATCCTTTCATTCATAATGTTTCGATTAAATATTCTGTTAATGCAAAGCAGAATGTCAGAATTGGGATATATGACCTGAGAGGCCGTGAGTTAAGAACCCTTGTAAATGGGAAGAAAACAGCAGGCACCTACAAAGCAGTCTGGGACGGTAAGAATGCCGGCGGCTCTGATATGAGCGCACAGGTTTATATCATCAGGTTTATAAGCAAAGCATACAGCAAGAATTTCAAAATTTACAAGATACGATAGTTTACTGAATTGAATTGTTAAGGTAAGTGAGGTTGCCGGACGGTGTTCCGGCAGCCTTTTTTTATTTCGTAAAACTATAGTTATAGTGCTTTCAGCCCAAAGAGATTATATTCTTTATATAATACAGAAAGATAAGTTCAATGAAAACTAAAAAACTAAAACTCCTCCTTCTCCTGCCTTTATTATTAACCCAATGCTATGAAAGATACCTGCAAAACGGCGTAATATACAGCCCAATCCCCGACGATCCTATTGTAGTGAGTAAAGGCCGGAAAGCCGGAGATTTATTAGTTAACCTGGATTTTAATTATTCCGTAAAAGAGACTTTTAAAGCGGATAACGAAAAACATGCGAAGGTTAATGCATACGGGGTAACCCAGATTGACACTATTATAGATACTATATGGCATAGCAATGGATACGATCTGGAAACATCATATTCTCTTGACAACAACACCTACGATTTTTCAGGCCAAAATATACTCTGGTATTTACCCACTGTTTCGCTGGGATTATCATTGGAATATGACATTTCAAAATCGTTCTTTTTCCTCGGCTCATTTGACTGGGCTCAGGTTGAAGGTGATCCTTTGTTTAACTTTTCATTTGGCTTCGGCAGTGCCCGCGAGAATGAGGCAATTGGGTTTCAAACCTCTTTTATACTGGGGATACAGCAATTAAAATACAGGGCAGAAATTCTGCATGGGAGCAGTGATTACCTGACAATTTCCATAGAAGACGATGACCAAATCGTTCAGTCATTATATACGAACCTGAATATGACGTTTAATACAATTAAAGAGTGGTTATATTTGAACTATTTATTGAATATTGGCTTCTCTCAATATAAATATTTAAATACCGAGCACCAGTCAGTTGACTCATATATGCATTATTTAGTAGTGACTCCGGGTTTATTCAAGGATTTTAGCGATAACAGGATACTTGCAGGATGCAAAATAGATATACCGGTTAATTTACTGGAAAACCACAACCTCACCAATAAATCCAATTATGCTTTACCTAAGATATTTCTACAGTATACTTATGCAATAAAAACATTAGAATTAAGAAAAAGATAATATTGTTAAGGTTTCGGATTATTCATTAGGAATATCAAATGATATCAGAAAATCCAAAAATAGGTTTTATCGGCTTTGGTGAAGTTGCTTATCATTTGTCTAAAGGGTTGAAGGAAGAAGACATAGAGCAAATCCTTGCATATACAAGATCTGCCTCAAAACCTATTTATCTTGAACGGGCAAAAGATGCTGGTGTAGAATTAACATCAACACTTGACGAATTAGTAACAAGGTCGGAAATAGTAATATCTGCTGTGCACGGCCATGTGGCTTTGGATGTAGCTCAAGATGCAGCTCGTTACATAAAGGAAGGCAGCATATTTGCAGACCTGAACAACTCAACCCCGCCTGCAAAGAGGCAAATTGCTGAAGCTATAAATGCCCAGGGCTCCAAGTTTGTTGACATCGGCCTTTTTGAGCCTCCGGCACATGCCGGGCATAAAGTGCTAATGTATGTCTCCGGAGATGGAGCGGAGCAATTTAAAAAGATCATGAGTAAGTACGGTTTCATTATTGAGGCTTTAGATGGAGAACCACATAAGGCTACCATCATTAAAACCCTGGCAAATATTTATATGAAGGGAGTGCAGGCTGTTTGCCTGGAGGTAGCTCTGAGCGCTCATAAGGCGGGCATTGACCTTGAAATTCTCGGCCCGCTTGTTGTAAGGCCGGTGAAAGACCTGCCAAAAGACAAGGAGCTTGCTTTCTGGGCAATACGCGGGGGACAGTCTGCAACCCGGAAAACAGCCGAGTTGAAAGATATTGTCAAGACAATGAAGGAATGGGGTATAGATCCTGTGATGATAGAGGCTACCATTAAAAGACTGAACCTGATAAAAGAATATAAGCTGCAGGATCATCTCAACGACGATATCCCCCTTGATGATTATAAAGCAATTGTTGAGGCAATTGATAAAACTGTAAGAGAGAGAGGAATTGATTTAAGGTAAATATTATTTATATTCTTTTATTTTCTTAAAAAATCCTTCCCTGGTTATAAGTTCACTTGATTTTTTATAGTAATAAATATAAAACAGGCTATCAAGGCGGGGGTCACCTGCCAAGATAGCCTTTCCTTCAATTCAGGGGGGGGGTGGATGAAGGGTAAAGAAGGGTTTTATTGTTATTTTAAATATATTATGTATAATATATTACATATTTAATATAATAAATATATCTTAAAAAAGCTAAAGAAAAACGATAATAACGCATTTTTTTATTTCAACTTACTTACCTCTAAACTTCTTTCCTGTTTCCTTTTACTATTTAGTGATATAATAATATCCATTCTTATTTATAAATCGAGCTCTCCGAATTATTTTTATATATAGAAAAAGTACCTAATTTATTTATGTCGACTTCACACCATTCCGATAATAATAATATGGGTACAATGGAATAAAGCTCTCTTATTTTTTAACACTCTAATTATTGATCTAATCGCAAAGATATTTTATAATTCTATTATGATTACCACCACAGCCCAAATAATCGCCCAAATATCCGATCCGAAACAGGCAGAAAAGCTTCGCGGAAAGGGTGTGGTTGAAAAGAAGCTTGACGATACCACCTACCTGATACGTTTCTCTTCAGGAAGAATCAAAGTCAAGGTTACATCAGGAGCTCTTGCTCCGGATACTATTGTGCAGGTAAAAAGCCGGGGCGGTAAAATAATTCTTCAACCTGTACCAACACCTGAGAGTCAAGTTGATAGAATAGTATTAACGGGAACAAAACAAGAGGTCGCAGTTAATAAAGCGGTGTATGAATTACTGTCAATTATAACTGATAGTACTGAAGGAAAATGCGGAGGCCAAACAGAGCCGGATTATGCTTCAATTATAAAGAAGCTTGCAACGTTTCTTCAGGATAATCAGCATATACAAGGTTTAAGTAAAGATATACA
>JAUXBV010000194.1 GCA_030619215.1 Fibrobacterota bacterium
GCCCTGGGTTAATGTACCGGTTTCAGCCACAACTGAATACGTAACAAACCTTGCCTATCTGATCCGCGACAGCCTTGACCAGAATCTTAATGTGTATGTTGAGAGCAGCAACGAGGTATGGAATACTGCCCCCGGTTTCAACCAGAGCCGGTACAACCAGGCACAGGCGCAGGCACTGGGTATCGGCGAGCATGAAAACCACGCCCGCCGCACCATTGAAATCGCGCAGATTTTCGAAAATGTATTCGGGCAGGGATCTTTAAACAGCCGCGTGCGGGTAATCCTGTGCAGCCATCAGCCTATGCTTAAATGGTGGGTGGAACCTATGCTGCAGTTTATTGATTCGGCTTTCGGCACACCCAAGGATTATCTTTACGGCATTGCATGCCAGACATACTTTGGCGGCGGTGTGGATGACGGGGAGAGCGTTGACAAGATACTTGATGACTGCCACGAACAGATTACCGCACTGATTGATGAAACAGGCGGCACAAATGAAGCAGGTCGCAAGCAGTGGGTTGCCAAAACGGTTGAGTGGGGATTACCCGGCGGATTTTCCTCTTATGAAGGCGGCCCGGACCATGGCGGTGGGAGCACCGTGAATATAGCGAACAGAATAGCAGCAGAACGGCATGCACGCATGGCTGATGAGTGGACCTATAATCTCAATGAAGGTTTTTTCAAGCTGAACGCCAATCTTGCCATGCAGTTCACACTCAGCAGCTCTTACTGCCGTTACGGCTGCTGGGGTCTCACCGACGATATCACAGATCCCCAACGAAACTATAAATATGAAGCTGCACGCAAACTGGCTGACTCGATAACGGATATTATAGACATACCGGAAAAAAATCCCCTTAACAGTTTCTTCTTTTACAACTTGACCAATCCATCACACTCCACGGTGAGAATCTCCTATGTGTTGACCCGGAGGACTAACGTTGAAATTGCAATCCTTACTATTGCCGGGCAGCGTATAAAAACACTGGTCTCCGGAAATCAAGCTCCGGCGCAGTATTCATTTGAATGGGGCGGAAAAGATTATACGGGTAAACCGACTGCAAATAATATTTACCTGTGCAATATTCGTGTTGGTAAATGGAGTGAAAGCAGGAAGATAATTTTTATACGATAGAATATTTGTTTATTTTGAAGTCAGAATAGATAATATTAACCTAAAATCAGCTGTTGGATTCGTGCTCGCCAGCCTTCGCCAAAGCGCTACAGCGCGACGGCAGGTGCGCGTAATCGTACTCGTAATCGATGTAATATCATAATAGCACCTTTCATCTGTTAGGCAAAATTTCTCCGGTATTTTCTTTCAAATCAAAGAGGGAGGCGCTAAAAGTAATAAAGGCATAAATATCACTAAAAACATAAAAAGCAGTAGGAAAAAGTGTATTAAATTATTTTATAAATATGGATAGAAAAAATCTCATCAACCCACACGATAAATTTTTTAAAGAATCGTTCAGTCGAAAAGAAATTGCAAAGAGCTTTATTCAAGAATATTTACCCGATAATCTTTGTAATCAATTTAATTTCAAGACATTAGAAATTCTGAAAGACTCCTTTATCGATAAAGAACTATCCGAGCATTTTTCGGATATCCTGTATAAAATCAATATTTCAGGTAAAAAATCTTACATTTATTGTCTGTTTGAACATAAGAGTTATATTGACTCCTGGGTTGGATTTCAACTGCTTCGTAATATGGTCAAGATTTGGGAGGGATATTTAAATCAGAATAAAAAAGCGAAAAAATTGCCCGTTATTATTCCAATTGTGATTTATCATGGGAAGGAAAAGTGGAATCTTAAAAACTCAATCATACCGCTTTTTGATGAAATAGACGATACAAAACAGTATATTCCGGATTTTAAAAGTGAAATTTATGATATTTCTCATATTCCGGATGATAAAATAAAGGGAGAAATATTATTACGGGTGAATTTTTTATTGCTCAAATATATTTTCAGGCCGGATTTATTTGAAAAATTACATGAAATTTTCGAACTTTTAATTACATTATCTAATAAGCGCAAAACAACAGAATATCTTGAGGTATTATTTCGATATCTTGTAGCTTCGGTAGACAGTAAAAAATCAGAAGACTTGAAAAAGGAAATAGAAAAAACTATAAAATCAGGAGAAAATCTTATGCCAACAATTGCGGAGAAATGGGTTCAGGATGGTGTTGAAAAAGAAAAAATTAATACAACCGAAAAATTAATTAGCATTGGAATGGATAATGGTGAAATAAGAAAAATTACAGGATTAAGCATCAAAAAAATTTCAGAAATCCGACAAAAGCATCAAAGTAAATAAAGGCAGCGCCCCTCAAGAAAAGAAAAAACTACTCAAGCATTATATATATAGAAAATACCGGGTAAACATCGCCTAACGAGACTGTCGAATAAATTACCGCTACTAAAAAACAACATCTTCAGGGTAAAATCTTTCGAGGTGGTTCGCAGGCTGGGAGCAATTACGAGCACCTGCCGTCGCGCCATAGCGCTTTGGCGAAGGCGGGCGAGCAGGAGCACGATTGAACTGCCTTTTTTAATTAACCTTCACAATCCAACAATATCCCCAATCTCCTCACTCTTCGGGAAAATCCCGAAATGCCCGCCGGTATGAAGAAACAGGACTTTTTCACCGGGCTTGATTATTCCCTGCTTTACATGGTCTATCATTCCAATAAAGGCTTTCAGCGAATAAACAGGGTCAAGGATAAGGCCTTCGGCTTGTGCAAACTCAGCCATTGTTTGCAATTCTTCTTTTGTATTCATTGCATAACCAATTCCAACGTATCTGTCGTCCATGAACTGATCGGAATTTGAAAAGTCTACTTCAAGGCTATACTTTATCTTAAATTCCTGCTGGATACGGTTCAGCTCATTGACGAAGTAAGAAATATCATCGCAAACAGCAATTCCATGGACCTTGCCGGGAAAGTCAAAATGCCTGCACCCAAGTAAAATCCCCGCTAATGTTCCTCCTGATCCCAGAGCGCAATAGATGTGATCAAATGACCTCCCTTCGTCTGCGAGCTCTTTTATCATGTTGACGTATCCAAGCGAGCCTGTTGCCGTAGATGCGCCCATGGGTATATAGTAGGGCTTTTTGCCATTTTGCACCACTTCGAAGCAAACCATCCTTGCGAGCTCCACGATATTTTCAAATTCTTCTTTACTATAGAAACGTGGCTCGGCTCCGAGAATACGGTTAATGAGCAGGTTTCCCTGAAGGGAGTCAGGCGGTTCACCCCGCAATAGCAGTATGCAGTCCAATCCCTCCTTTGCCGCAATCCATGCTACTGCCCGGCAGTGATTCGATTGAATCCCTCCGCAGGTTATAAGGGTATCCGCCCCCTGTTCCTTTGCATCATAGAGGACGTACTCCATTTTTCTCAGTTTGTTCCCCGAAGCAACACTTTCAGTAAGATCATCCCGTTTGATAAAGAGTTCTATGCCATACTTCCCGGACAGTCTTGGGAAATGATGAACCGGGGTTGGTAGTTGCGCTATAGATATTCGACTTTTTAATAAATCTTCCATTTTATCTCCAGTCTGATATTTGCCTGTAATAACAATTTATTAAAATTATATAATTAACCGGTCAAAATAAATTTATTTTTACAGCTTCACCTAACCTTATTATAATTTAGAATAAACCTTTACAATGGAAAATTATCATGATTATAGTTTTAAAACCTGAAGCAAAGAAAAAAGACGCCACTGAAATCCTAAAAAAGATATCCTCCGTCGGATTAAAACCGCTTTACATGCCCGGTACTGAAAGAACTGTTCTTGGGGCTCTCGGGGATGAGAGGGTACTTGAGAACCTGCATTTAGACAGCCATCCATTAGTTGAACGGGTAGACCCGATACTAACCTTGTATAAAATCGTAAGCCGCGAAATACATCCAAAAGACACAATTGTAAAAATCGGCAAGGTCCCTTTTGGCGGCAAACAGTTTTCCATTATCGGCGGCCCCTGTGCTGTTGAAAACCGTAAACAGATGATTGACAGTGCTGAGGCAGTTAAGAAGGCAGGCGGACACTGCCTGCGGGGAGGCGCGTATAAGCCAAGATCAAGTCCATACAGCTTTCAGGGTCTGGGCGTCAAAGGGTTAAAATTACTTAAGGAAATATCAGATATGACCGGCCTGCCCACAGTAACGGAAGTCCTCGAAGTTACTGATGTGGAACACGTCGAAAAATATGCCGACGCTTTTCAGGTCGGTGCCCGGAACATGCAGAACTTTCGCCTTTTAACAGCTCTCGGCAAGAGCAAAAAACCTGTTCTATTAAAACGCGGAATGGCTGCAAAAGTTGAAGACCTTCTTCTTGCAGCAGAATATATTGTTACAGAAGGTAACCCGAATGTAATCCTCTGCGAGCGGGGTATCCGCACCTTCGAGACTGCGACTCGCAACACTCTTGATCTGAATGCGATACCCTATTTAAAAAAACATACCCATCTACCCGTTATCGTAGACCCTTCTCATGGAACCGGATTAAGGGAACTTGTTTCGCCAATGTCAAAAGCTGCTGCTGCATGCGGTGCAGACGGGATTATTGTGGAAGTCCATAACAATCCAAAAGTTGCACTCTCCGACGGGAAACAGTCTCTCTTTCCACATGAATTTAAAAACCTTATTAAGGAACTGAAACCGTTTGTTGAGGCTGCCGGGAGGATATTATAACCTGGGTTCAGGGTTAATTTGCTTATTTTATGAGGACAACGCATCAATAATTGCTCTTATCGCTTTTACCATTTCTTGTTAAGGAATTAATTATGAAACTCACACTCTATCAAATCGACGCTTTCACAGATAAAGTTTTCAGCGGTAACCCGGCTGCTGTTTGCCCTCTCAATGAATGGCTTCCGGATTCAACTTTGCAGGCAATTGCACAGGAGAATAATCTATCGGAGACAGCATTCTATGTCCCAGCAGAAAACGGATTTCATATCCGCTGGTTTACACCTGTTGCAGAAGTTGACCTATGCGGGCATGCTACATTAGCCACAGCTTTCGTTATCCATAACATTATAGGATATAAAAACGATATCGTTAGATTCAACTCGGGAAGCGGTGACCTGTTTGTAAAGAAAACTGGTGATTCCCTATCTATGGACTTCCCGTCACAACCCGGCTCCTCCTGCCCTATCCCTCCGGCACTTGTGGAAGGTCTTGTAAAAACTCCATCCGAAGTATTGGCCTCTGAGGACTTTCTTGTGGTTTTCGAAAATGAAGAAGATATTCTTTCAATGCAGCCTGATTTTATTACTTTAAGCAAACTTGAGCTTCGTGGTGTTATCATTACTGCCCCTGGTAAAGACGCTGATTTTGTCAGCCGCTTCTTTTGTCCCAAGCTAGGTGTTGATGAAGACCCGGTAACAGGCTCTGCGCACTGTGCACTTACCCCCTACTGGGCGGAAAAACTTGGTAAAACAAAACTGTCCGCCCGTCAACTATCGAAACGTACAGGCACGCTGGAATGCGAACTGAGGGGCAACAGGGTTATTATTACCGGTAAAGCAGTAAAGTACATGGAAGCGAAGATCGATATTAATGTCTCATAACTTGCCCATACTTATTTTATCACACATCCTAACCCCCCAAAAAACACTTTTCGGAGATATCGGCATTGAATAAAACCATGTTAAAAGACCTGCCGTTTTTTCTACTCATGATACTCGCAATGTCATTCTGGGGAGCGTCATGGGCATCCGGGAAAGTAATCTCCAATCGAGTCCCTCCCGATGTGATCGTTTTCTGGAGATTAACACTAACTTTCCTCAGTTTTCTCATAATGCTATTGATATTCAACAGAAAAAAACTCAAACTGTCATTCAGCAAAATTCTCTGGATATTACTTCCCTCAATATTTTTTGTTACCTATAACAAGCTCTTTTTCGAAGGCTTAAAAATCGGACTTGCAGGAAAAGGCGGTGTTATTGTAACTACCCTAAACCCTCTCCTTACTTTTTTAATTACAATTGCATTTCTAAAACACAAAGTGTCAACATCCCAGATCATCGGGCTGTTCATTGGGCTCGCTGGAGGTGTCATCATTCTTGAAATATGGGATGTAAGCTTTGAAGGACTGGTACTTAGCGGCAATTTTTTCTTTGCAATCAGCGCGTTAGCATGGGCAATAGTGACAGTCCTAACCCAATATGCACTTGAAAAAATTGATTTTCAGACATTCTGCCTTTATGTATACGGCACCAACTCAATTCTCAGCCTCTTCCTCGCCCTGCCGCATAACCCCACAGCCGTCTTTCAACAGGATCATGTGTTCTGGCTGAACATGCTCTACATTTCAATCGGGGCAATCAGTTTCGCAACGTCAGTTTACTTTTACGCCTCAAAAAAGCTCGGCTCGAACAGAACAAGCTCCTTCACTTTCATTGTACCTTTTACAGCAGTAACTTCATGCTGGATCTTCCTCAATGAAAAACCTACATCTTTTACAATTATAGGGGGATTGCTGGCGCTTATCGCAATCTACATTATAAACTTCTCTACTGAAAAGGCTAATTAGATTCTGTTAAATATAGCTTGTTTTGAATGTCATTCCGGTATGCTTTTAGGCTGGCAAAGTCCCCTTTAGGGGGAATCCAGCTTTTTGTGTGTTTCAGGGCATGGATTTACACCTTTGGCGCACTTCGCCCGCCAAAAACATGCGGGTTTTAATCCCTCTTTATGGGGAAATGACGGGTGTTTGTCAATATTTA
>JAUXBV010000445.1 GCA_030619215.1 Fibrobacterota bacterium
AATATTCTGAAAAGTAGCCTAATTATATATCATCATCAAGCATGGGAAGGTCTCCATCTTCAATCATGTCGTCATTATCATCTTGTATCTTTTCGGTTCTGTCCAGGTTTTTTATAGTTTCAGATATTATCTGCTCGGCATTATTTTCGATAAACTCACAGACCTGATCCGTATTTGCGGCCTTATGGTCCTTGACGAATTCCATTATGGAAACGCCGGTTGAGATCATTATGTTCCGTACGATATTCTCATCATAGAGCCTGCAGTGATTTCCCATCAGTATTATTCCTTACGGTTATCCAGCTATGCTATGGTTCAACTCACTTTTTATCCAAATTTTTATTATACAATAACCCTGACGTTTTTACAATATAATCTCCAACATCAATATTAAATGCTCTCGGATTCAGTGACATTTCAATTCTATACTTTTCACCATCTTTTTCCGCCAGCTTCTTATACAGCCCAACTTTATACGGGTCTTTCACCCTCTTGCCATACTTATCAAACAGTACAAGAACATCTGGGGCAAGCAGCGCTCCCTGCTCTATGCGCACCACCACTCCCATCTCTCCTGTGGCAAGCTTCACGAAGCTTCCCACCGGGTAAACCCCCATCATCTTGGTGAATATTTCAACTATCTTGCTGGAATAATCCTTATCACGCTGCTTAAAAATCGTTGCAAGCGCTTTTTGAGGAGTCCAGGCTGCCTTATAGATCCGGTCTGAGGTCAGAGCATCATACACGTCGGCGACAGCGCTGATTAAACCCACTTCGTGGATCCGCTCGCCCTTTATACCGAAAGGGTATCCTTTACCGTTATACCGTTCGTGGTGCTGGAGGACCATTTTTCTTGCGATGTCGGGAATGCCCCTCTGGTCAAGTATTGACTCAAGGCCCAGCTCCGGGTGCCTCTTAATAATTGCGAATTCGGAATCGGTTAATTTACCTGGCTTGTTCAGGATCTCCTCCGGAACCCGCATCTTTCCTATATCGTGAAGCAGGCCGCCCATGCCGATCTCAATCAGCCTCTCTTCCGAATAATCCAGATGATACGCAACGGAGACGGTAAGGATCGCTACATTTACCGAATGGATATAGGTATAGTTATCGTAGTCTTTAAGCTGGCTCAGGCTCAGCAGCGCATCGGGATTTCGCATAATACTATCTACGATATCCTGGGCAGCGCTTTTTATTGTTGTTAAAGAAAAAGGCTTTCCTTCCCGAATCGCCTTTAATACTCGTGTTGCCCTTTCAAGCCCTTCTTTATGAACTTCAACTGCTTTGTCAAGCTCTTTATAATATTCAAACTCCCTTTTATGCTGGTCGGTTTCAACATTAACATCAGGTGTAGCAATTAGCCTGCCGACGTCTTTTCCTTTTTGAATATCAACGCGTACCTTTTTAATGCCTTTCCTTCTCAGGTCTTCAACCTGACCGGTGTTTTGTATAATTCTATTTTCAGATACCAGCAGCCGGCCGTCGCCCTCAATGACATCTTCGATATACATGCCGACTTTAACATCGTTGATGTCAACTTCTTCCAGATGAACTTCTTCTTTGTTATTTTCTCTCATAAATATTAAATTATTAAATAAATTTTTATTTTGTGGGGAAGGCTTTCCCTTTTATTTCAGAAACGAATTCCAATTCTATTATATCACCACATATAATAATCAGTCAAGGAAAATTAAGATAGGGTTATAATATTATATTTACTTAATAACCGAAAGCACTCTCTCCAGAGACTCATTGGTAAGGAAGCGCATAATCCCGTAGAAGATAAAAAGCAGTACCACAGCGGTGGTGCAAACCGCCCACAGGGGCATGATCTTCCGTGCACCACGCTTGAATAGGTCCTTGGCCATTGTCCTGCGGCCGTGGGGAGATAGGCTGGAAACAGAGTGGCGGCCGGCTTTCAGAAGTAAACGCGCCAGGCTGTCTATTACCACGTTCCGCTCGGACGCGTTGCCAAGCTTGTATTTTCCTTCAAATCCCAAACTCAGGCAGAGGTAGTATATCTCAAGAACATCCTTCATCTTTTCAGGCTCCTCCATGAGCTTTTCAAGCCTGCGGAAAAACCCCTCACCCGCTAAATTATCACCAAACAACTCAAGCTGTATGGGATTGGTAACCCAGTAATTCCGGCACTCCCCCGGGGTGCTCATTACGGTTTCGTCAAGTAGAGCTACCAGGGCATAGACCGCGTCACTCACCAAGGAAGGATTAAATTCCATGGCCCTGCAGTTTTTCTTGAAAAGGTCCAGGTAATGGAGAATAAGTTTCCGTAACGATTCGGGTGTGCCAAGGTCCTCGGCTTCCCGCATACGGATAACAATAAGAAATATATCCGTGCACAGCGTTGTGAGGTCCGCCTTTTTCTTAACGCTTTTGGTAAGGTCAAGGTCAATGGTATGACCCGCAAGTGTATCGGCAAATGAAGCTGACATGACGCTTTCCTTTCCTACTCTTTGAGAACAAGCATTTCCATTTTTAAATCTTTATACTGATGCGGAAAATAAAATGCAATGGTGCCGGAGGTGGTTATGCCGTCCCAAAAATCACCCTGCTGGTCCAACCTGAAATAGACAAACCCTGGTTTAGTCGAAAGTTCCTTTGGCGGCTGAGCCGCATGAATGAGCGGAAGCCCCGGCATTGCAGAAGGTATGAGCAGCTCAAGCTTGTCCCGCGAACACATCTTGATACGCGAAAGGGTTCCGACAACAAGCTCCTTGTCGGGAACATCCGCGGAAATGCCAAAGAAAAATTTACCGGCTTTAAAGAGAATATTATCGGTTATTCTACACAGGTAATTGGCAGGCCCTACCTCCTCAATCGGTATGTTGACACAGCCCGCGGAAATATCCGCACCGAGTACGCTCCTTATTATCGTGTCAAATGTTGAAAATACTCCGGCAAGGTTGCCGTGCTCGTACTTGGGAAGTTTCTTGATTGTCATATCGGATGAAAAGGTGCACAACGCTCCGGTAAACTGGATCATAAGGTTAAAAAGATCGTAAGGATGCACGTTAGGCACAAAATGATGATGATTTATAAGAGGGGTGTAGGTATTTATAGTCTGCAGAAGGTAAAAGGCCGTCTGTTTATCCCCGCCGAATTCCGCGAAGCCACCTTCCACCTGCTTTCTTCCCGATGACAGTGATGCGTTTTTCGCGAGGAGCAGCTCAAGCAGCGAGCGTATCTTATCCATAAGGACCTGGGAGGCGCCGATATAAAGAAGCGGCGGTACATAGGTTTCATCAATCTCAATCTGGCCGCTGCTGCTTCGTATCAAGCGTGCTATCGACATTGACGTATAGTTATCCCGCGATTCATCCGCAAAGAGGATTTTAAAATTAAAATCGCCCACTTCAATATCTTTCTGCTGCCTGCCAAAAACCTCATCGGAAACAGGAACCACCCGGTTTACATAACGTACCGGCGTCTTGCTATCGGCGGAATCGCCGACATTGGCCTTGTTCTCCTCCGACATTGGTAAGGCAAAATGGACATCGAGGCTCTGCTGGTCATGGGTAAAATGCTCCTCAAACGGACGGGCGGGCGGCGTTGCATCATGTTTTGGAATATCAAAAGCAGTGCCGTCCGGCATGATACCCCGAGCCTGTGTTACGGTAAATGTTCCGTTTGCAACGGCATCCGTATTGAGTTTGAAGAGGGTAAAACCGTAATAATGGGAAATATACGAGGATAACCGTGTATTAATCGAGTCAAGCAGAAACCGTTCAGACTGTTGAAAATGCTGCGGTTGCAGAAACAGTCCTTCTTTCCAGATTACTTTTTTAGCGCCAAGCACAAATAAATACCTCCCGAAAAAATGATATCATTTTGGATAAATTATATATTTAATACTATTTTTAATTGATTTTATC
>JAUXBV010000358.1 GCA_030619215.1 Fibrobacterota bacterium
TGGCCTCCGACTTCGCTGCATTCCGCTTAAAATTCGGCGTATAATCGGTTATAAAAAAACTGCTCTGTTCAAAGCCATTTATATCTTCCGGAGACCTGGCATCCAGTGCATTTAGAATATCCTCAGTCTCTTTCGCAGTCCATAAGGCGCTGTCCAGAACTTCAATTCTGTTACTCACCGTACCCTGGATGACTTCCATAAGTAAGGGATAATGGGTGCAGCCGAGTATCAGGCAGTCAATACCGGTATCCACCAGATCATAGAGGTAGTATTGCGCGACTATCTGCGTAATACCCGAATGAAAAAGTCCCTCTTCAACCAGGGGAACAAAGAGGGGGCACTCTTTTGCATACACCTTTATGGACGGTACGAGGTTATTAATAGAGTTAACGTAGGATTTCGCCCTTATTGTCGCTGATGTTCCGATCACTCCAATCTTCTTATTTGCAGTCCGTGTAATCGCAGCTTTACAGCCCGGGAGTACCACGCCGATCACCGGTATTTCACTGACGCACTTCCTGATAGCCTCAAGCGCGACCGATGACGCTGTGTTACAGGCCACAACAATCATTTTAATATCTTTTGACAGGAGGAAATGTGTGTCCTGCCTCGAAAAAGTCATTATGGTATTATCAGACCTGCCTCCGTAGGGACAACGCGCGGTATCGCCAAGGTAGACAATTCGCTCGTTGGGCATGAGACGAAACAATTCCCTGGCAACGGTCAGACCACCCAATCCGGAATCAAAAACGCCAATGGGTCGTTCGTCACTCATAATCCAGCCTCGTACTTATCTTTAAATTGTATTACAGCATCACTGATCGCAACACCTAATTTCTTCTGGAATTTTTTATTTGTAAGCAGCTTTTCCTCACCGGGATTGGAAATAAAGCAGGCTTCTACAAGCACAGACGGCATGTATGCGCCGTTAAGCACCCAGAAATTAGCCTGCCCTACACCGGTATGAAGCTTTTTTATCTTTGTCAAGGTCTTGGCAAATGATTCGACAATCAAAATCGATATATCCTGGCTCTCGGTAAGAAACTCATTATTCGCCATATCAGTAAGGATTTGCTGAAGATAGTCACCTTTCTCAGTATCCTCTTCCAGCTCGATAACAGAGTTCTCTATCATAGCAGCGAGTTTATCGTCCTCATTCTTTGCCTGGGACAGGAAATAGATCTTATACCCCTTTGTATAACTTTTTCTTTTTTTACTTCCTGAAATGCTGTTTGCGTGTACACTGATAAAAATATCCGCTTTTTTCTCATTTGCGAATTCTGTTCTTTTTTTAAGGGGAATAAATTTATCCGTAGAGCGCGTCATGAAAATCCTGAGATCTTTTCTCTTCCTGAGCTCATCACGTAAAGCAAGGCCGATCGCCAGGACAACATCCTTCTCCTTTACCCCATTCGGCCCGATAGCACCCGGATCTCTTCCACCATGTCCCGGATCTATAACAACTGTCTTGATCTCCTGCTTCGGCTCCTTAACATCAGGCACAGATACGATTTCCGGCGCTGCTGTTTTCTCTTCAGCAACAGGTTTCACAATAGTATCCGGCTTTACCGTTGATACTACCGGCTCCTCAACTTTTTCAGGAGCCGTTTCTACCACATCTTTTTCGGTAACGGTAATTTGCCTTTTGCTTTCCGACCATGCAATGCTCCGGCCTGTTAATCTGCTGAAAACAGTAACCGCATCCCCGGCGCTAAGGTAGAGATTCCCTCCGCTGCGTACCGGCGGGTACGGAAGCTGGAAAACAGAATCGTTAACCTGATAAAAATTATTATTCTGAATGAGTGAAACGGTAATATCACCATCGGTTAATTCGAATCTCTCACTGAACCTGTCCCACTGCCACTCAATACCGAGGCTGTTACAGAGATGCGATACTGAGACACACGAAAGCCCCAGGTGCTTGTACGCGGGAATAGTATCACAGGTATTACCCGCAGTATTCTGCAGATAGACAACATCCGCCACAGAAGGTATTACAAAAGCAAAAATACCCAGAAAACAAAAATAGCCAATACAATATTTTAAACTATTCTTTATCATTATAGTTAATATTACCTTCCGGCATATTTCATCACCTTGGCTAAACGTTTTTTTGACTCGTCAGCAGCGATTTTCTGGCGCTTATCATACTTTTTCCTGCCCCGGCAAAGCCCAAGCTCCAGCTTCACCCACTGCTTTTTAAAATATACTGAGAGAGGAATAAGTGTAAGATGTTTTCTTTCTATTTCACTTCCCAGACGGAGTATTTCTTTTCTGTGCATGAGTAACTTCCGCGTCCGGTACGGGTCGTGATTGAAAATATTCCCCTTTTCAAACGGGCTGATATGCATATGGTTGAGGAAGAACTCACCTTTGATCCGCACTGCATAGCAATCCTTCAGGTTGACTTTCCCGGCACGAATCGACTTTACCTCAGTTCCCATAAGCTCGATCCCGGTCTCAATCTTCTCAAGTACCTCATAATCGTGGAATGCTTTTCTGTTTCGGGCGATTATTTTCATGAGATATTATTTATTATTATAATTCCTTAAGATTTCTTTTTAATACTATTAAAATAATTTTTTGAGCGCATCTATTTTTTTATTTCTTTATGTGAGGGGAAAATTTTCACCCCGTTGGGGCATTTTAACACTACCAGCGTAGTACTCGTCCGTCATACTTTTCTTGTTTACATTCACTTAAACTTCACTACAATTTCATCATTCAAATCAACTTTAATGCCTGGAATATCCTTTACCATTTTCTTCACTTCTTCTACGGAACCGGGATTTGATACGGAAAACTCTTTTAGTCTTTCGGGCATTTCCATCAACTTTGCAAAGTCCATTTCCATAATTGTTATATGGTTGCCATCTGCATGGGTTGCATTTGTTTTAACAATTTCCCCGTCAACTTCTATAGAGACGGCAACCCGCATTCCTCCAAACATATTTTTCATAGCTTCAATTGCTTGATCATCTACTTTTGCGGAATCACCACTGGCTTTTTCAGGGGTTTCTTTTTTTATCGAAGGCTCTTTTTCTTTCGTTTCATGGCATTTGATTTTTAATGTCGATACTTTTCCTTTCTTAAACTCAAAAGAGATATATTCAGGTTCCGCTGTTTTATTATCACCCGGTTTTGAAGGCACATTATCTCCGGGATTCTGATTAATCCGCAATTTGGTAATGTCATTAAACGTGAATATAGCTTTGTATCCTTTTCCCTTATCTGTCTTATACTCTTCTGCAGAAACAAAGCTGACCCCTTCCCCCATTTTTTTTGCACTCTCTTTCAGCTTGTCTTCATCAAGCAAATTAAATTCTTCTTTGTTAGCCTCAGTTGTATCCCCTCCAAATGAAGACGCCATACTCTGCATCATCTCAGTAACTGCATTGCTTAATAATACAGTTTCCTCCAAAGTCCCGCTTCCATCTTTTTTTACTTTGATTACAGTTTCTGTGTCAATGCAGCCAATGAGGCAGGTTAATATACTTATACCGATTAATACTTTAAAATATTTCATAGATATCCTCCGAAAAATCCTGTTGTAGTGTATATTGTTCTTATATACCAAGATACTCCTTTATGTCAAACCAATAAAAAGCCATATTATTAGATTCATCGTAGGTCTGACTATTATTAAAATACAATACCTATTTTACTATTTTTGCTTTAAATGCTAAAGTTGGAATTTTTACTATTTACCCTGTAGGCTGGATAGTTGGATATTTTTCTTTTATTCCACTATAAATTATTTTCTGTTTGAATTTATTTACATGTCCTAAATATTTTTAAGGATAACATATAATAAAGCTCTAACCCATTAATTACAAAGAGGGATAAAAAACCATGGAAAACTGCATCTTCTGCAAAATTATCAAAGGTGAAATTCCGGCAAATAAGGTGTTTGAAGATGAGCATACGCTGGCGTTTAATGACATTAATCCACAGGCTCCGGTTCATATCCTTGTTATTCAGCGGGAACATTATGCGGGAGTTCACGAAATCCCTGGGGATAGCAGGGATATTATACCACAGTTATTTTCCACTGTTACAAAAGTCGTAGTGCAGGAGGGGCTTGTAGAAGCGGGATATCGCCTTGTTATAAATTTCGGCAAAAGCAGCGGACAGGAGGTACCGCACATACATATCCACATCCTCGCAGGCAGGTCTATGCAGTGGCCTCCGGGATAACAAGCAAAAGGCTTTATATTATTTATATAGCTTCGTCTATTGTATGCTCCACTATGTGTGTGCTGTTATCTTCCGTGTTAAACCAGAAAAACAGTTTATCCTGTGATTGAGTAAAGCAATCTTCAAGCAGCGTAGTATCGCCGCAGGGGAATATCTTTTCATATTCCTCAATTGCCTTTTGCATTAATCCCAGTTTAATCTCGCTCATTAAGAGTCTCCTTTTGAAGAATGAAGCAATAGGAGAGATTTTAGATTTTTCCCCCTTCACTAAAGTTTCGGAGGACACGTGATTTATGATTTGGAATATGGATTTTTCTTTTTTTTAAATCTTAAATCTGCAATCTAAAATCTCTAATCCCCATCATTCCAGTACTCCAA
>JAUXBV010000248.1 GCA_030619215.1 Fibrobacterota bacterium
TAAATAATAGTGGGGCTCAACATGTTGAACCCCTACAGTTCGAAATTCGATTTTTTATAATAATAAATGTTAACTCTTAGCTGTACTCTTTATTAATTGCAGTGCGATCTCATTCCGTTGAACCTGATTGGCGCCTTCATATATCTGGGTTATCTTTGCATCCCGCATCCTCTTCTCCATGGGATATTCACGCATATAACCATACCCGCCCATAATCTGCAAGGCGTCAACCGTTACTCTCATTGCAACATCAGAGCAGTATAGCTTAGTCATTGCCGCTTCTTTGGCAAATCTCTTTTCTCCGGCATCAACGGTGCGTGCAGTCGCATAAAGCAGGGCGCGTGCAGCTTCAATCTCGGTTGCCATATTGGCAAGCATATGCTGAATTGCCTGGAAAGAAGATATGGCTTGCCCGAACTGCACCCGCTCACGTGAGTAGTTAAGCGCATCCTCAAAGGCACCCGCAGCGATACCGAGAGCCTGGGCGCCGACGCCCGGCCGTGAATAGTTCAATGTATTAATGGCAATTATTGTTCCTATCCCTTCCTTGCCAAGGATGTTTTCCCTGGGAATTTTACAATCCTGAAATATCAGCTCAGTGGTACTGGATGCCCTGATACCCATTTTATCCTCATGTTTACCAAAGCTAAAACCTTCTGTTCCTTTTTCCACTATAAATGCGGATAAGCCCCGTGCCCCTCTTTTCGGATTTGTCTTTACTATTACAGAATAAATCTCTGCATTTTCACCATTTGAAATCCACTGTTTTGTGCCATTTAATATATAGTAGTCGCCCTCGAGCTTAGCAGTTGTCTTCATCGCAAGGGCGTCCGAGCCGGCACTCGCTTCTGTCAGGCCGAATGCAGCGAGCCTCTTACCGGCTGCGATATCAGGGAGATACTTCTTCTTCTGTTCATCGCTGCCAAAAAGTAAAATAGGAAAGGTGCCAAGTACGCAGGCCGCAAAAGCAAGGGAGATACCAGCACAGACCTTTGACAACTCTTCAATGGCAAGACACATTTCAAGAACGCCATAACCCAATCCGCCGTATTCTTCCGGTATATATATACCGAATATATCAACATCCGCCATTGCCTTTACCACATCCCATGGAAAAATACCTTCATGATCATACTTTTCCCGTACAGGAAGAATCTTCTTTTGAGCAACCTCACGCGCTGTGTCAATAATCATCTGCTGCTCTTCTGTAAAAAACCAATTCATCTTCTAATCTCCTTTGAAATGGGATACTATTTGTTTTTTATCATAATTAAGCAGAGCATTATATGCCGCATTCTGCTGTGCTTCCTTCTTGTTGGAACCGACGCCCTCTCCCAGGCGCACCCCTCCGATTTCAATCCCAACCTTGAATTTCTTGGCATGGTCAGGTCCTTCCTCGGAAAGCAGAGGATAGCTTGGGATACCGAAGCCGTCTCCCTGCGACATTTCAAGAATGTTACTTTTAAAATTTATATTGTCTTCATCATTAATAAACTTCTCAATTCCGTCAAAGAGAAAAAGTTCAAGGAATTTTCTCGCTCTATCTATACCCCCGTCTAAAAATATTGCGCCCAGGACAGCTTCAAAAGCATTCGATACAATAGATAATCTTTTCTGACCACCTGCCTTCTTCTCTGAATGTCCCATAATTAAAAAGCTGCCCAGTCCTAACGATTTGGCAATCTCACCAAGAATCTTCCTGCTTACCAGAAGCGATTTAATCTTTGAAAGTTGTCCCTCCGAGTATTCCGGATACTGTTTGTAAATATTTTCGGTTACCAGGCAGTTGAGAATCGCATCTCCTAGAAACTCAAGGCGTTCATTTGAAAAAAGCCTTTTTTTATCGTCCGGATTAACACAGGACTTATGGGTAAGTGACTGCCGTAACAGTTTTATATCTCGAAAATGATATTTTATACGTCTTTGAAATTTTTCTAGCGTAGCGTCAGGCTTGGGACTTCTCTTGACAAGCTGAAGTATGTTTTCAATCCACCTGTTTTTTTTATTCTGAAGGTTCATACTTTTTTAATACCAATGACGCGTTATGTCCGCCGAAGCCAAAGGAGTTACTCATCACATAATTCAATGGTTTTTCCACCGCTTCGTTTGGCGTATAACTGAGCGGACATTCCGGATCAGGGTCTTCATAATTAATCGTTGGTGGAACTATGTTATTATTCAATGCTAAAACAGAAGCGATGAACTCAACACCGCCTGAAGCTCCAAGAAGGTGTCCTGTCATGGATTTAGTTGAACTTATCGATACACTATGTACATGTTCCTTAAATACTTTCATCATTGCCTTTGACTCATACTTATCATTAAGCTGTGTTGATGTTCCATGCGCATTTATATAATCAATGTCGGCATAAGTAATCCCAGCCATGTCAAGAGCCATTTTCATGGCACGCTGAGCGCCTTCATGGTCCGGGGCAGGCGCCGATATATGATGAGCATCTCCGGTTGCTCCGTAGCCGACAAATTCCGCATATATTTTTCCGTTACGTGCAAGGGCATGCTCCAGCGTCTCAAGAATAATAATCCCGGCGCCTTCGCTCATGATAAAACCGTCACGTTTTTTGTCAAACGGGCAGCTTGCCTTCAGGGGAGCATCGTTGCGGGTTGAGAGTGCCTTCATGGAACAGAATCCCGCCATGCCGATCGGTGTAATAGAAGCCTCTGCACCGCCAACAGCCGCAACATCCATCATGCCTGCCTTCATTGCAATGAATGCATCACCCATTCCATGTGCAGCAGAAGCACAAGCACTGACAACAGAGTAGTTCATCCCGGTGAAGCCGTATTTAATTGAAATATACCCCGAGGCCATATCAATGATCATCATCGGAATCAGAAAAGGAGATACACGTCTGGGGCCCCTGCTAAGAAGTTTACCAGTCTCTCTCTCCAGTGTTCCAAGGCCGCCAACACCTGAGGCAACAATAACACCGCAACGCTCAAGGTTAACAGCATCCAGATCCAGTCCTGAATCCCGGATTGCTTCATCCGCGGCAACCATTGCAAAAAGAATAAACCGGTCGGTGCGATTAATCTCTTTCGCCTCAAAATAATTACTGAAATCAATATCTTTTATTTCACCGGCGATACGAGAAGGATATTCAGACGCATCAAACAACGTTATGGTATCAACGCCTGATTTCCCGGCCTGCAAAGAAGACCAGAAGTCAGCAACATTATTGCCGATTGGACTGACAGCGCCCATGCCTGTGACAACTATTCTCTTTGACATTAAATCATTACCTTTTTTTTACCGTGTCATTTAAAATTAAAGTTATGTAAAAAATGATATAAAAAGTCGGTACGAACCTGTCATCTCTTACCAGGAATATTCATACCGATCTTATAGGTAAATCTCTAACAATAAAATTTACGCTTTGGATTCAATATAGTCTAAGGCATCTTTAACGGTTCTGATTTTCTCTGCGTCTTCATCAGGTATTTCAATGTTAAACTCATCTTCCAAAGCCATGATAAGTTCAACCTGATCAAGCGAGTCTGCACCCAAGTCATCAACAAAAGATGCCTGAGGAGTCACTTTGTCTTCACTGACGCCAAGTTTTTCTGCAATAATCTGTTTCATCTTTGATTCATGTTCGCTCACATTAAGCTCCTTTAAAAATTGTACTATGTGCGGGTTTATATAAAATGATAATTTACACGTCACATAACAAGTCCACCGTCAATTGTTAACACCTGCCCTGTAATATAATCGGCAAGCGGTGATACTAAAAACAGGACAGCATTGGCAATATCTTTAGGCAAACCTATTCTTTTCAGCGGGATATTGTCAATAAACGCCTGCTTATCCTGCTCCGATAATTTGTCAGTCATAGCGGTCTGTATAAATCCAGGTGCAACAGCGTTAACGGTGATTGACCTGCCGGATAGCTCGCGGGCAAGAGACTTTGTCAGGCCTATCATACCTGCCTTTGCAGCAGAATAATTAGCCTGCCCCGCATTTCCAATAATTCCCACAATGGAAGATATATTGACAATTTTTCCTTCCCTGGCTTTTATCATCGGGCGCGCAACTTCTTTACAACAAAGAAAAGCGCTCTTCAGGTTTACGTTCAATACGGCATCCCAGTCAGCCTCTTTCATTCGTAATAAAAGAGTATCCCGCGTAATACCGGCATTATTTATCAGGATATCTATTTTGCCAAAAGTTTCAAGAAAGGCGGCAATCATCGAAGAGACACTGTCACTACTTGACACATCAGCCTTTATTGCCAGTGACGTCCGCCCCAGCGCTTTGATATCTTCGGATGTCTTACGGACAGTTTCCTCGTCAATATCGCTGACAGCAACATCCGCACCGGCACCGGCAAGGGCAAGAGCTATTTCGCGGCCAATTCCCCTGCCGCCTCCGGTTACCAGAGCACTCTTTCCACTAAAATCTATTAAACTTCTTTCCATATCTCATTATCCGGCCAAGTTAATTTGTCAGAGAATATAAGTTATCAACTGTATCACAGGAAATAACATTAATTTCCCTGTCACATTTTCTTGCAAGTCCCTTCAGCACGCTGCCGGGTCCAACCTCCACACAGGAAACTGCATTATTCTTTTTAAGACACTCCATTGAGTCGGCCCAGCGTACCGGTGAAAGAAATTGCCTGATTAACATCTCTTTCAGGGTGTCCCCGTTACTCTCAGGTTCAGCAGCAACATTGGTAATAACCGGGCATTTGGCATTACTAAAAGAAAAAGAGGCAATAAATTCCTCAAATTCATCAGCCGCAGGCTGCATAAGAGGGGAATGAAACGCACCGCTCACCTGAAGCTTAATAACACGCTTTGCTCCCGCGCTGCTCAATTTTTCGCAGGCGATATCCACTGCTGAAGTATCTCCGGAAATCACTATCTGCTCGGGAGAATTTAAATTCGCAGGTACAACAACTCCCTCTTTAACCTGCGAAAGGATATCTGAGATAGCTTCCTTTGAAAGGCCAATAACCGCTGCCATGGACCCTTTTGCAATCTTACCCGCCTCAGCCATAAGCTCGCCACGTTTTGCAACAATCCGAAGCCCGTCTGAAAAAGAAAAAACTCCTGCAACATACAAAGCGCTATACTCCCCCAGAGAGTGGCCTAAAGTAAAAGAGGGAAAGAGCCCTTTTTCATTTAATACATCACTGATAGCTGCTTCAACAATAAAGAGGGCCGGCTGCGTATTCTGTGTTGCTTTTAAATCTTCCTCCGGCCCGTTAAAAATAATTGCTCTGAGATCGCGACCCAACACTTCATTCGCTTCATCAATACGCTTTTTAGCAGTTTCAAAGGTATCATAAAAATCCTTTCCCATTCCTGCTTTCTGAGATCCCTGGCCGGGGAAAAGAAATGTATGCGCCATCCTGATCCTTTCTCTATGAATTGATTTATAAATTAATATCTTTTTTTGTTTTTACGGTAGTACCACAGTTAAATAAAATATAAAAAAAAGACCAATGAAATGTTCAAATTGAACACTCCCCTGGCCCATCTTTTTCACCCAACATTCTAATCCAGCGATGCTGAATAAGATTCTCTACCTCTGAATAATCTACAAAAAAACGCGTAGTCCTCTTTAGAGGGTAGATAATTCATACAGAGAATCTAAACAGAACCTTGGTGAACCCGATAGTCCTAATGTCAAATGTATAGATTATAAATTACACCATTTCTTTATTTATAATCAAGTGATAAATATATTCACCTGTTCCATAATTTCTTTTTAGGCATGCCGCTGTCTTTTTATTCATCGGTTATCCAGATGGCTAAGCATACTCGCAAGTGGATAACATGGTGTAAAAGCAGAAAGGCTATTACCATATCCTTCCGCTTA
>JAUXBV010000002.1 GCA_030619215.1 Fibrobacterota bacterium
CGGTGAAAGATTTGAAAAAATCTTCAGCAAGGTCGCATTCAAAGTCATTTACTTTCCTGTCGATCAGATCCACTGAATAGACAAGGTTTGATCGCCCGCTGATGTCAAGTGAGACCCTGGCAAGCGATTCGTCCATGGGAACATAGGCAGTGCTGAAGCGGGTAATGCCTTTGTGGTCGGCCAGTGCTTTCTTTACCGCTTCTCCGAGGCAGATACCGATATCCTCAGCGCTGTGATGGAAATCAACTTCGATATCGCCTTTGCAGGTAAGGTTGAGATTAAAGAGCCCGTGTTTGGCAAAGAGGGTAAGCATATGGTTCATAAAACCATTTCCACTGGAGATAGTTGAGTTGCCCTTTCCCTCGATAACCAGATTGAGCCCGATATCCGTCTCTTTTGTCTTTCGTTTAACTTTTCCCTGACGTGCCATAGTTTTCCTGTCTCCGGTAATTATTAATTATAAATAATGATATTCCTATTTACGGTTTTTGAAAAATTGAGTTAGCTTCTGCATAAGTAATTCATTTTCTTCTTCTGATCCGACGCTTATTCGCAAACAGTTTTCCAGCATGGGGTATGATGATACATCACGTATCAAAATACCGTTTTCCTTAAGATACTGAAAGAGAGAATCTTTCAGCTCAGTTCGAAAGCAGATAAAATTGGCACTGCTTGGGTAAACATTGTCAAGCGGCAGTGTCTTGAGAAATTCGTATAATTTTTGCCGTTGCGGCTGAATGAGCGTTATTGTTTCTTCAAGCTCTTTCTTATGTGAAAGTGCCACGATAGCAACATACTCTGAGAAGAAATTGATATTGTACGGCAGTTTAATTTTATTAATCTCCCTTATTATCTCAGCGGTACCGAGCATATAACCCAAGCGTAATCCGGCTCCCCTGAATGCCTTGGACAGTGTCCTGGTGATTATTAAGTTCGGATACTCCTGTAATAGCGGAATTGCACTGTATCCACCGAATTCAACATAAGCCTGGTCCAGAAGAAAAAAGCCTTTGTGCTTGTCAAGTATTTCCCGGATTTGGTTCTCAGTAAGAACGGAACCGGTTGGGTTGTTCGGAGAGCAGACGATAAGCAGCGATTCCGGGTTTTTTGAGCAAGCGTCTATAATATGTTCAACATTATAAGTCAGGTCATCATTAGCATATTCTATCAGTGCCTTTCTCCCCAGTCCTTCGATTAATATTTGATATAACGTAAACGTTGGCTGGCATACGATAACAGGTTCTTTCGGTTCAGTCAACGAAATAAGCAGGTCTAAAAGCATCTCGTTGGAGCCGTTGCCTGCAATGATATTATCAGGGGAAAGGCTGCTAAATCCGGCAAGCGCCTTTTTCAGCTCATCGGGGACGAAGTTGGGATAGCGGTTCCACGGGCGTTTCCTGACAAATTCCGCAACGTCATTTTTGATGTTCTGAGGCCAGTCAAGCGGATTTTCGTTTTGATTGAGCTTTACAGGGATGTTTTCCGGTTTTAGATAGTATTCTTTCAGGGTTCTAATATTTTTATTGATTAATTCAAGAGCCTGATTAAGGTTCATAATGCTTCCTGATTAAGTCTATCAAAGCCGTTATCCTCTTCTCAAGAGTGTTTAACTCTATCGAAACATGAAAAACAAGGATTAACGTTCCTATAAGGGCAATACTAAGAAGAATTAGTAACATAGAGTACCTCAGCATCGATATTATGGATAACTATTATGGATTAAATATAAATAGTGTGTTACTTATCAGAAACTGATATATTAAAGAGCCCGGAAAAATTATCCCGGATTACTCCCGCAGCATCCTCAGCAGGCACCTTCTTTATTTCCGCCACTCTTTCTCCGATAAAGCTGGCATAGGCAGGCTCGTTTTGTTTTCCGCGGTACGGTTCAGGCGCGAGGTAAGGGCTGTCGGTCTCAATAAACATTCTTTCCAGAGGCGTAAAGGAAACCAGTTTTTCAAGAGGATTATTTTTAAACGTTACTATGCCTGAGTAGGAGACATAATATCCGGCGTCAATGAGCTTTTTAAGAGCGTCTTTACTACCGGTAAAACAGTGGAAAACGGCTTTTGTTACATGCCGGCTCCTGCACATGTCTATTGCCTCCTGTTCAGCGCCCCTTGAATGGATAACAACCGGAATATCGAGGTCCCGTGCAATTCCAAGCTGCTGATCGAAAATTGAAAGCTGTTTTTCAAAGGGTGGATACCTCGGATTGGTATTATCGATGCCGATCTCACCGATTCCTATAATTTTATCATTACTAAGGAGTTCTTTGAGGTCGTTTTCCCAGCCGTCAGCGAGCTGCTCTACATCAAAAGCAGAGACTCCAACGACACCATAAAGTGAGGTTTCTTTTTTACATTGGGAAACTACTGTATATGAAGTCTCGATACTGGTTGGTGCATTAACGATTGTTATAACATTGTTATAACGTGCGTTTTCCAGGCATAATGCCAGTTCCTGTTCGGATTTATCGTACAGGTGAGCGTGAATGTCTATCCACATATAAAATTCCTGAGCTTGTTTAAGATTAACTAGCTTAACACAGGGGAATATTTTTGATATAATTGAGGGTAAAAATAAAAGTCATCTAACATGTTATTTAAGCCGTCCTTTAAAGACAGAATTCCACTTGGACAATTTCCAGATTTCCACTCCCTTATGATCGATTTTAAATATTTTAACACTACCTCTGCTCATATTTAACCTTTTTCCGTTTAAAGTGTATCTCATGATGGAATTGTTTCCAACGTGCAGGTTAATGCTGTCTTTTGCTTTAAAAACTCTGGGGCTCCCGGTTCTTATAAAGTTTTTCCAGGATTTTCCGTCGTAAAAAATCTGCACCCAGGCCGAGTCTATGGTTGCTCTCATGTGAAGTTTCAGCGAGTCTTTTGAAGTCTCTCCATAAGTATTTGCTTCCGATGTCTCATTTGTATCCATGGTGTCATTTTGCAAAATAGAATCATCAACTGCCTCTTCTAATGAATCCGGCGATTCAATTTCACCGCTTTCTTCTGTAGTGTCAATAACTGCGGAGGCGGGAGCCTTTTTCCCAGGGATACTGGTGAGCCAGCCCATTTTTTTGGACACGTAGCTGAGCGTAGCCAAAACAGCAATGACTATTATTATTATAATCCATGCCTTTGAGTGTTTTTTACTTTCTTTTTCAATATTGATCTTAATTTTTTCGGACCTGCTGCTTTCAACTTCTTCAACCGGAACGCCTCTATCTTCGAAAAACTTCCTCAGGATTTCGTCAGGATCCAGCATAAGGTAGGTTGCAATTGAGCGAAGGTAGACCCTAACGTAAGGATCGGCAGGAAGGTCTTTAAAGCTGTTTGATTCAATAGCCTTGACATATTGGATGTTAAGCTTTAAATCCTTTGCAATGGTTTCTAACGTTATTCTTCGCGTCACCCGCTCTTTATGAAGAATATCCCCAACTTTTTCTTTAGGATGTTCCTTCGGGTGCTCTTCGGGTTGGTCTTGCTGAGGCTGAACATCATCGTTGTTGTTAGTCTCATTATTATCGACAGTTTCAGACATTATTGCCGTCCTTTCAGGGATTCTATGTATGCATTGTACATTTCAATAGTTTCTGCTACAGGCAAGCCCATCACATTATAAAAACACCCGTTGATCTTGTCAATAAATGTCATGGCCCTGCCCTGGATTGCATAGGCGCCGGCTTTATCAGCATACTCGTTGAGGGCAAGGTAGTCATCGATCTCCCATTCCGATACACTGCGGAAGAAGACGTCAGTGCAAGCAGCGGCTGTTTTTGAAAAATGTAATTCTGCACAGACAAGGGCAACTCCGGAATAGACGGTATGCATTTTTCCCGACAAGCGCTGCAGCATCAATTTTGCATCTTCCCGGTTTGCCGGTTTACAAATAACCTGTTTGTCAATTACCACAACAGTATCGCTGCCAAGTATCAGTGATGACGAAAAACGGGCAGCTATCGAATGTGCCTTCGCATGCGCAAGCTTTTGAACAGACTCTTCAATGTTATCAATTTTTATATATATCTCTTCATTTTCAATTTCAGGGGCCTCTACTCTGAAAGTAAGGCCCATATTCTCAAGGATCATCTTTCGCCTTGGAGACCTTGATGCCAGTATAAGCGGTATTTCGGGTTTGTTCCATCTAAGCATATTATATAGTTAACCGTATGTTTTTTCTATAGGTTAAACTAAATTAATATTTGTAGCTTATGTGTAATGAATATTTAAAATAAGAAAAGGGATATATTAATACCAGATTTACAGAGAGTATCTTTGTGGAATTAAAAAAAAATAAACAACTATTTAGAGAAATTCTTATAAATTATAAACTTTTCATATAAGCCGAAGACTACGATTATTTGAATGCAGGTACTATTTTATAAGATATTCTCCGGTGGTATTGGACAGTATAAAAAAAGCAGAATATATAATTTATTCCATTATGCCGTCACTCCGGATATTTTGTAATCAAGGAAATAAAGGATTAATGATTTTAAACAGGTATAATTCATGATCGGCAGAAATGATCCGTGCTGGTGCGGAAGCGGAAAAAAGTATAAAAAGTGCCATCTGCAATCAGATAGTGTGAAATTCAACAAACCTGCAACGCATGAATATAAAAATAAAATGATAAAAACTCCGGAAGAGATCGCCGGAATGCGGAGAGCAGGTGCATTTAACGGTGAGCTCATGGATTATATTCGACCATATATAAAGGCCGGCATATCCACCGAAGAGATCAATACTCTTGTACATGATTATACAGTGAAGCATGGACACACTCCCGCAAGCCTTGGCTATCATAATTTCCCGAAATCCGTATGTACATCGATAAATGATGTCGTATGCCATGGTATCCCGTCAGAAAAGGCTGTTCTGAAAGAGGGTGACATTGTTAATATTGACGTGACAACAATAGTTGACGGTTTACATGGGGATTCATCGGAAACATTTTTGATCGGTGAAGTACCGGAAGACGCATGCAACCTTGTAAAGATAGCTGCGAGGGCAATGTTGAAAGGTGTTGAGGCTGTGGGCCCCGGTAAGCATTTACGTATTATTGCGCAGACAATTCAGCCCTTTGTTGAATCCGGAGGGTGCTCGGTTGTGCATCAATATACCGGCCATGGCGTGGGCAGAAAATTCCATGAGCATTTTACCGTATGTCACCATATAACTCCTGATTGTGAGAATATTACCCTGCTTCCAGGCATGACCTTTACTATCGAGCCGATGATAAATTTGGGCAACTATAAAGTTATTACAGACAGCAAAGACCACTGGACAGTCAGAACAAAAGACGGTTCGCTTTCCGCACAGTTTGAACATACCCTTTTGATTACTGAGACAGGTGTTGAAGCGCTTACCAGGACACCGTCCCAGATTGCCTCCGGTACTTTGTTAAACCTTCCCTTTGAAGAGTGATGGAGATATATGTTTGATATTATTTACCCGCCTCCCGCTGAAAAGATTGTCCTGTCCGGATTGCTAACCCATAGAATGGATAAGAATCTTTTTGAAGAGGATATGCAGGAGATGGTCATGCTCTGCCGTACTGCGGGGGCTGATATTTTAGAAACATTTATACAGCGCATGGCGCGGCCGAGCCCGGCGACTTTTATCGGCCACGGAAAGCTCGCTGAAATACATCAGTATATGCTTCAAGAAGGGTGTAAAACACTCGTGCTGGATGCGGAGCTTTCGCCGGGGCAGATACATAATATTGAAAAGGTGATTGACGGAAAGGTTATTGACCGCAGCCAGCTTATTCTTGATATCTTTGCCCAGCATGCAAGAACGAATGAGGCTCGGATTCAGGTTGAGCTGGCGCAGCTTAGGACACTCTATCCCCGCCTTACCCATGCCTGGAGCCATTTTTCACAGCAGGTCGGCGGCATAGGCACGCGCGGCCCCGGTGAGAAGCAGCTGGAAGTCGACCGGCGCCTTGTACAGAATAAGATTGCCGATTTAAAACGTAAATTGAAAAAAGTTGAGCGCTCCAGAACGACACAGCGAAAGCGCAGAAGGAAATGTATCAGGCTGACCCTTGTCGGCTATACCAATGTCGGTAAATCTTCTTTACTGAATGCACTTTCCGGCTCTGATGTTTTTGTTGAAAACAAGCTGTTTGCAACGCTCGATACGGCGACGCGGAGAACCCACATCCCCCGCATAGGCAATGTTGTGATATCGGACACCGTTGGGTTTTTGCGCAAACTGCCGCACCATCTGTTTGCCTCATTTAAAAGCACGCTGGAGGTTGTGCGGGAAGCGGATGTCCTTCTTATCGTCATGGATGCATCAAGCAAATGGAGCGATCAGCAGTTCGCTACGGTCAATGACGTACTCAATGAGCTTGGCGCCAATGAAAACCACCGGCTCGTTATTTTTAATAAATCCGACCTTGTAAATAACCCCTTTGAAAGAAAAAAGATCGACCTGGCATTCCCCGGTTCGCTTATTGTTTCGGCGTTTAATCCCGGGGATATGAAACTATTAAAGGAGAAAATACAGGAGGTTGTTGATGAATTCAGCCGTGATCAAAAGATGACGACTATTGTTAAGCAAGAAACGAAGACAGCGTTGAATAAATAGATTAATTAACCGGTATAAGCCGCTACCTTTGATAACGGCCCGGAAAAAGGCTGTGCCAATTAAGCAGTTTTTATGTTCAAATTATATGTGCGATTAAGGTTAGGGTAATCCCGCTGAAGCGGCATCCTGACCGTTACAATCACCGGGTAAATAAATAAGTATGGAAACCGAGAAAAAGCAGGTCTCCTTTTTAAGGCCGGAGCATTTGGTCCCGATACGGAGTCTTAACCTTCGCGCCAAGTCTATTGTTGAGGGGCTGATTGCAGGTTTTCACAGAAGCCCCTACCATGGCTTTTCATCGGAGTTCTTGGAATATCGCCCGTACCGGTACGGGGAACCGGCGCGCAATATTGACTGGCGAAAGTATGCGAAAACCGAAAGAAGCGTGGTGCGCCTGTTTGAAGATGAGACAAACCTGTATGCCAGAATACTTCTTGACAAGAGCGCCTCCATGCAGTTTGTCGCTGAAGGTACCATGTCAAAATTCGATTATGCAAGAACACTTGCCGCTTCCCTGGCATGGATTCTCATACGTCAGAGGGATGCGGTAGGGTTGAGCGTGTTCGATGAAAACATTGAGGTCTCCATCCCCCCGCGATCAACCAACCTTCAGTTAAAAACAATAATATCCAGCCTTGAGAAGATTGAGCCCGGGCATAATACAAACTGCGGCAATGCGGTTGACAGCATTGCGCGCCTGGTAAGAAAACGCGGCCTCTGTATTATCATTTCGGATTTTTTTGACAATCCGGATACCATTATCAACAGCTTGCGCCATCTTCGGTTTAAGAGGCAGGATGTTATTGTGCTGTGGGTGCTTGACCCTATGGAACTTACTTTTAATAAGGACGCACGGTTAAAAGTAAGGGATGTTGAGACAGGGGAGGAGATTGTACTGGACGGAGAGACTGCAAAATATTTTCACCAAAGAGGCATGGGCGAGCACCGGAAGAAAATAGAGGAAGCGTGCAGAGAGCTTTCAATTGATTGTGTTATAATGTCAACAAAAGAGCCGTTTCAGAAAGCACTGATAAGCCTTCTTGAGAAGAGAAGGAGACTGTTTTGAGCGGCTTCTCCTTTTTTCATCCGCACTACCTGTGGGCTCTCTTTTTCCTGCTGATACCCATTATCATTCATTTGATCCGCCGCAGGCGCATTGTCAGGTTTGATTTCTCTTCAATCCGTTTCCTTAAAAATACCGCGGTAAAAGCAAGCCGTATCCGCCGGCTGAAGAATATCCTTCAGTTATTGAACCGCCTTTTGATAGTAACATTTATAATATTACTTTTTGCACAACCATATAATCGCAAAGATCCCTTTCGCATAATCAGCGGTTCAAATGTTGCATTATACTGCTGGGTTGACCCGACAATCAGTATGGGCTATAAGCGTAACGGTACCTCTCTATGGAGGGAGGCGTGCGAATTGGCTTCGGTATTTGATACGGTTCTGCACTCTGCCGCCAAATTTTATTGTTACGACGGCAGGGCGGAAGGTTTTGTTGACATGCAGCATACAGGATTATTAAATCAAGATAATACTCTATTGGAAACATTTACCCCTCTGAGACATGGTGAGAGCGACTTCGAAGACATGCTTCATGCGTTTAATGAAAACAGAAAAAAGGATTCACGGACACCGCTGATTCTCCTGTTCAGTGATTTCCAAAGTAAGCATGGGGATATTTTTGAACATTTCTTTTCCCGTGCAGAAATATCATTCCCTGTCATTTGTGTTTCCCTGGCAGATAAGAATCCGTGGAATTATTTCATCAGCAGTACAGCCGTTTCTTTTGAAAATAATCCGACATTAACATGCACCATACGTTCGCAAGGGCGCGGGCTTGAGTCCGGCGAGCTGGTTGTTTTGATTGAGTCAATGCGTGTCGGGCAGGAGACGGTAAGCCTGAGGCGGAATGATTCGCTGGCTGTCTCGATTGCTATCAGCCGTTACGGGGAGCAGGCCGGCGGGGAAGTCAGCTTGATGGTTGATGATCCATATAATTTTGACAACACCGGTTATTTTGTCGAAAAACGATTGAAACGTCAGCGAGTACTCATCATATCCGAAGGTGATGAGTCTTTTCCGATTCTGGCGGCGTTGCGCTCTTTATCTGAATCCAGCTTGTCTGTTACGCTGCAGAGGAGTCCGATAGAAGTTACCTATGATGACCTTGATTCTTCGGATATTATTGTTCTATCCGGCATAAAGGAGCCGACGAGCGTCTTGTCAACCCTGTGGAGTATGAGCGCGCTGTTAAATAAAACAATAATTTTTGCCCCCGATATCAGTGATAAGGGAGGTAGCTTAAACCATATTATCTTCAAGCATCTGAAAGGGAATGCGAAGATTGAGAAGGTTCAAACCGACAAGCCATTCTCACCGGTATTGCCTGATACTGTTTCTGCACTGTGGCGCGGTTTCCCCCGCTTTACAGACAGGGATGTCTCTATTTATACCTGCTATTCACAAATCCCCGGCAATGTTCTTTTACGGCTGAATAAGGGTATGCCCCTGGTGTCGCACAGCATTGACAGCAGCGGCCATTCCTGGATTGTGTTTTCAACGCCGATAGGCATTACTGAAGCGAACAACCTGTGTGAAACAGGTTTTTATATACCGCTTTTAGACAGGACTATCCGTTACGGTTATGGGTCTGTAAAGGATATGGGTAATGTATGGGTTGCCGGAAAACCGGCCGGCAATCCGTTTTCGGGCAGCAGGGTCTCTGCCCGGATATTCAACAGTGATAATAAGCGTATTGCGCTCTGGGACAGGCAGCCACAGGTATTATTAGAAACTCCGGGTATTTATAAAATACAACCGCAGGGAGAATCGGCATACTGGATTGCCGCAATAGTTGACACATCCGAAGGCCATTTTATATATAGTAAACCTGAGACTGCAGAGGCGAATAGTAAGTATGTAAAATTTTTAGACCGGTCCTCGTTTTTAGGTTTTATACAGCATCACGAATCACCGGGGTATGATTTTATCTGGTTGCTGCTTGCGCTTTGTATGATTTTTGAAGTACTTTTGTGGAAGAGGGAAAGAACATAAATAATAGAGAAAGAAATAATTTTATAATGTTGAAACCTCTTTAAAAGGTGTCGCACATGCAAAAACTTTTTACCGTTGATTTCTGGCAAATTGCAGGTAAACAACTGTTGGAATGGTTTATCGCTTTGGCCCCCACCCTGATCCTTCTTATTATTCTTTTAATTATTGCCTTGAAAGCATTAAGCTTTGGACTTAACAGAGCCAGAGGGATTATGTTAAGCCGCCTGAAAAAGAGCAGGCGGGGAGTGGACAGTACTGAAATGGAAAAACGTGTTGACACACTTCTTGGTATTTTGCGTTCCACGGTTCGGATCGTTATATGGTCTGTAATAATAATGATTGTATTGAAAAAAATAGGCGTTGACATAGCGCCGCTGATAGCCGGTGCCGGTATTGCGGGACTTGCAATTGGTTTTGGCGCACAGGAGCTTGTCCGTGACGTTATATCAGGTTTTTTTATACTGCTTGAAAATCAGATTCGCACCGGTGACGTTGCTATAATAAACGGCACCGGCGGCCTCGTGGAAAGCATTGGCCTCAGGACAACGGTATTAAGAGACCTCTCCGGTGTTGTGCACGTTTTTCAGAATGGAAAGATTAACAGCCTTTCAAATATGACGAAAGAATGGTCGGGAATGGTCTTTGATATTGGTGTTGCATACAAGGAAGATACAGACAAGGTTATTGAAATAATGCAGGAAGTTGCAGAAGAATTGCGCCTGGACCCGTCGTTTTCCGATAAAATAAAGGAGCCGATTGAAATCTTCGGGGTGGATGGTTTTTCGGATAGTGCAGTGATAATAAAAGCCCGTTTTAAAACAAAACCCATACAGCAATGGGATGTTGGCCGTGAATACCGGAGACGCCTGAAAAAAGCTTTTGATCGAAGCGGAATTGAAATACCGTTTCCTCATCGTACGATTTACTGGGGGAATGAAGTACAACCGACCGTTGTTTCAGGTAAGAATAAGGAAACAACCAGTTGATAATTACCATTTTAATATTATAAAAAATAGAATCCTTTGTAAATTATACTGATTGTCAGAACGCAGTCTCATACAATCAGTTATGCCGAATTGCTTGATCGGACATCAGTGTGCCCTTTGGGTACACTTTCGCAATTCGGTATAATTATCCGGATTATTAATTATGAAGATAGACATCCATGTTCATGGCCCGTTTAAAGTCTTAAAGGTTGAAGATGAACTTGAGATCATTACCGATCTTTCAGAATTAAAGTTTTTAATAGACGGCTACATTTCACAGGGAATACATAGAATAGCCATATCATTCAGCGGTATATCATATATATACAGCGGCGCAATTGCGGTCCTCATGGAGTGTCATAAAAATCTTCTTGATTTTAATGACGGTAAATTGTGTATTATTGAGACTAATGATGATATAAAAACTATCTTCTCTTCTCTCAATATTGATAAGATATTAGATATTTATGATTCTGAAAGCGACCTGCCGATGTTTGAGCCTGCGGAATAGGATTTTCCCAGGGCTTAACCCATTCCTTTTTGTAAATAATACAATTATCGATTTCTCTTGAATATAGGGGATTATTCGTTATGCAAAAGCACGAGGTGCTGATTTATCAGTACAAGGTGCCGATTTATCGGTACAAGGTGCCGATTTATCGGTATAACATTATGCAGGAGCGGATAGGCCATTGTCATGTCCTCCCGCTCAACATACTGTTATACTAAAGCACAAGGTGCCGATTTATCGGTATAACATTATGTAAGAGCGGATAGGCCATTGCCATGTCCTCCCGCTCAACATACTGTTAATAGTGGTACCGAAGTTGCGCTATAAGAATAGAGTCATCTTCAATTTTATATACTATCCGGTGTTCGCTCGTTATTCTGCGAGACCAATAGCCGGAAAGGTTATACCTTAAGGGCTCGGGCTTCCCCAATCCCTGATATTTATTTCGTTGGATATCTTTAATAAGCTCGTTAATTCGGCGAAGAATTTTTTTATCAGTATGCTGCCAGTATAAATAATCATCCCAGGCATTTGTCGAGAATATCAGCCTCATTCTTTCAGCTTCCTCTCAGTACCTCCACCGCTGTTGAGCTCCTCTATTGACTCCAAAAGTCTAGAAGCATTTGCAGGACTCTGAAGGAGATAGTTTGTCTCGCGTAAGGATTCATAATCCTCTAATGACATCATAACAACCGCTTCATTTTTTTTGCGGGTAATAATAACAGGGTCATGGTCTTCGCAGACCTTCTTCATTGTTTTTGCCAGATTTCCCCTGGCAGCAGTATATGACATTGCTTGCATAAATTGTCCTTGAAAAAGTACATGTACAGTATCCTGTACAATAATATACCACAAATTTATTAATTTGTCTATTACTTTTTATAGCTGGAGTTTATTTAAACTCAAAAGTATCATACAATTTCTGTTTTACAATTTTACAATAGGCCGCATCCCCGTTTCATTCTGAAACACTGCATGTTGAAAATTAAAACCTCAATTGTATTGTCTCTATTTATCGAATAATAAAATCTGTTATATATCAATAAGTTACGGCACTTTTTAAAAGTGAAAAGGATTGGCACCTGTTTTGCATAAAGTATTAACAGGATAACAGTGTATTATTTAAAATCTGAAATTAACATAAGGAGGTTATTATGAGTAAGATAATCGGAATCGATCTTGGTACGACCAATTCATGTGTCTCGGTCATGGAAGGAGGCAAGCCGGTTGTCATTAACAATGCTGATGGTGCCAGAACCACACCCTCTGTAGTGGGATTTACGAAAGATGAGCAGAGACTTGTTGGGTCGATAGCCAAACGGCAGGCAGTGACAAATTCGGAAAATACGGTTTTTTCGATCAAGCGTTTTATGGGGCGCCGCGGCAGCGAGGTTGCGAGCGAGGAAAAAATAGTGCCTTACAAAGTTGAAGGCGGCCCCAATGACCCGGTAAAGGTAAGCATAATGGGAACACAGTACAGTCCGCCGGAGATTTCTGCAATGATACTTCAGAACCTGAAGAAGGCTGCGGAGGATTACCTCGGCCATGAGGTAAAGGAGGCGGTTATCACGGTTCCCGCTTATTTCAACGACTCGCAGCGCCAGGCCACAAAAGATGCGGGGCGTATAGCAGGGCTCGATGTGAAGAGGATCATAAACGAGCCTACTGCAGCTTCGCTGGCCTATGGCCTTGAAAAGAAGAAGAATGAGAAAATCGCAGTGTTCGACCTGGGCGGTGGTACCTTTGACATCTCCATTCTTGAAATCGGAGAGGGTGTTTTCGAGGTGAAGTCCACCAACGGTGACACCCACCTGGGTGGCGATGATGTGGATCAGTTGTTAATCGGCTACATTGCCGATGAGTTCAAAAAGGAGAGCGGCATTGACCTGCGCCCTGACAGGATGGCGTTGCAGCGGCTTAGAGAAGCGGCTGAGAAGGCGAAATGCGAGCTTTCCACCACAATGCAGACTACGGTAAATTTGCCGTTTATCACGGCAGATGCGAGCGGCCCGAAGCATCTCAATGTTGAGATAACAAGAGCAAAATTTGAATCCCTGATAATAGATATCATTGAACGAACCATTAAGCCATGCAGCAAAGCTCTTGCTGATGCGGGCCTGTCAGCAAACGATATCGATGAGGTAATCCTTGTCGGAGGCTCTACGCGAATACCGGCTGTGGTAAAAAGGGTGGAAGAGTTCTTCGGCAAACAGGTTAATAAGGGCGTTAACCCTGACGAGGTTGTTGCCTTGGGCGCTGCAATACAGGGAGCCGTGCTCGGCGGAGATTCCACGGTAAAAGATATGCTGCTTCTCGATGTAACGCCGCTGTCACTCGGTATTGAGACCCTGGGCGGCGTATTCACAAAGCTTATCGAGCGCAATACCACGATACCGACAAAGAAGAGCCAGGTATTCTCAACAGCGGAGGATAACCAGCCGGCTGTTACTATAATGGTATATCAGGGCGAGCGCGAGATGGCTGCCCACAACAGGCTTCTGGGCAAGTTTGACCTTGTTGGAATACCGTCCGCTCCGCGCGGCCTGCCCCAGATCGAGGTTAACTTTGATATTGACGCAAACGGTATACTGAATGTGAGCGCCAAGGACCTTGGAACAGGCAGGCAGCAGCAGATTCGCATCGAGTCTTCGAGCGGACTTTCCGAGCAGGATATAAATAAAATGGTAAAGGATGCGGATGCCCATGCAGAGCAGGATAAAGCTGAGAAAGAGAAGGTGGACGTCAAAAACCAGGCCGAACACCTTATCTACCAGACAGAGAAGACACTAAAAGATGCGGGTGATAAGGTAGACTCTTCAGACAGGTATAAGATTGAATCAGCGCTGAATGACCTTAAAGAAAGAGTGAAAAGCGGCGATACCGCTTCGATAAAGTCAGGCATGGAAGCCTTGATGAATGCGTCCCATAAAATGGCTGAGGCAATGTATAAGCAGGCCGGAGCGCAAACCTGCGGCGCAGGTGCCGGAGGCGGTTTTGAAGGCGGATTCCCAAATCAGGCAGGCGGCGCCGGGCCCGGTTTCTCCGGATTCACCGGACAACCCGGTGGAAATGGCGGAGACGGCAATATTCATCAACCTAATCATAAGACGGCATCGAGCAGTGGGAGCGGCTCTCCGGTAGATGCTGATTTTGAGGTGATTGATGATAATTAGAGTCTCTGTCTGAAGAACCTACGATTTTTTGAGTAGATTATTCAGACTTAGAGAGTCTTATCCAGCTAAGCTGGATTAATAGATAAAGCCACAGAGGCACGGAGATAAGATAATTTTTGATTTTGGATTTCAGATTTATCTCCGTGTCTCCTTTTTTGTAAACTTACGTTATTACTCCATAAAATTTTCGCTTTTATTCCAAACAGATTTCTCTATTTTCAAAGACCTGTCTTTGTATGATTAATTACCAATCATGAGGTATATTTAAGAGATTTTATTTTCCTAACATACTATCAAGTTGCATGTAAGAGATATCTTATGAGTAAAGAAAAAGGTAAAAAAACAGTTAAGCCCGAGCCATTAGAATTCGGTGATTCGATATTTCCACCTTTTTACGGATCAGGGGAGATGCTTACCTGGGATACCAAAGCATTGCTGGATTCGATTGACAGGAAGCGTTTATACGGTTCCTTTCGGCATGATGGAAAAAACAATAATAGTAAATTAGGGCAAGTTGACAAAGATGATTTTGATGATTTATTTAAACTAATTACACAGGAAATAATAGCTGATAATCTTATTGATGCCCGTGGCTTTTACGGATTTTTTCCTGTTATTTCTGACGACGATAAGCTAATCTTACTGAGCCCCGGTGATTATCATACTGAGATCGCTTCATTTTCATTTCCACGTTTGGAAGAAAAAAAATGGCGCAGTTTTGCCGACTATTTCAGGCCGGAAGGGGATATATTTTCTGTTTCAATAGTGACAATAGGTTTTGCTTTGAGTGGCAAATGTAAGAAATATAACCAAGAAAATGAGATTAAAAGTTTTTTTTCAGGTAGTCTCGGAGATTATATAATAGAAATAGTTACAACTAAGATAAATGCTGAGATTAAACGAGCATTATTTCTTCCCAATAACCAGGGACTCAGCTGTTCTTTTGGACAACCTGGTTTGCCCGAATTAAATAAACAGCAAATATTATTAGAAATTATGTGTGCTGAGGACAGGCTTGGCATCACGCTTTCTAAAGATTTTCAACTTCAACCAAAGCATTCCTCCCTTTATATATATGCCCAACATCCGGAAGCCGGGTGTTTCAGCGCCCTATGAATCAAAAATAATTAGTTTTTATTGAAACCCTGTATTTTGGATTGAAACTTTAACAGGTGGAGTGCTGGAATATTGGAGTGTTGGATTATAAGGATATAAAAATCTTTTACCATTACTCCAATATTTTAATCCTTTAGGGCTCCATCACTCCATTTTTATCTTCAATTTGTGACGTACATCACAGACAAAACCAAAAAAATATAATATTATAAATGGATAATTTCTTCCAAAACCCTTGATTTTAATTATTTATTTAAGCGCTTAAAAAACCCTTGAATTTTTATCCTTTTCTTGGTATAATTAACTGTGCCTTTTTTCACTATATATAGAAATTAAATAATTGTTAATATAAACTCCCATACCAAAAGGTCAGGCTCTCATGCAAAGAACTGAACTTTCCAAGGATAAGGAGAGTGCTTTTTTTGCCGGAAATTACAGGTTTAAAAAAGCACTCTCTTTTTTTGTTGTTGCTGGAATAGTACTCGCTTTCTCTTCTGTTAACGCAGCGGTTGATACTATCACTTTAAGTAAGCGCGGGCTTCATAATGTAAATACTGTCTATTCAGGTTCTGATGTTAATTTTTATGCCGGAGCTTATCTGAGAGAGGCATCAACTTATGGTTATGAAGTGCTATGCTATGATCCTTTAACATCATTCATTGGGAGCGGAGCAACAATTGACAGTGTTACTTTCAGGTTTAACATAAGCAGTGTTAATGGAGGCAGCACTGTGACAGGTGAACTGTTTGAGCAAAATAAAGGTGCATATTCGGCTTCAGCTTCCTATGATACGTATGCAACGACCGCCTGGACAAATTCATTGGGAACAAAAGCTTCATTATCACCAGGGTGGTATACCATTAAATCCGCAGCATTGACAACGCTGATCCAGGACTGGGTGGATGAAGCGAAAACAAATGAAGGATTGATATTGGGCGGTGACGCAGGATACTTTGATTACTACTGGATTATTTCTGATGCGCAATTAGTTGTTGAATATACGTTGGCAAATGAGATTATCATAGGAGCAGGAACTACAACCGGTAAGTGGTTACCTACAGAATGTTATAACGGTTATACTTATTCCCAGCAGATATATCTTCAGAGCGAGATAAATACCGCTGGATTGATTGATACCATCTATTTCTATTGGACCGGTAACAGTGCAACTTCGCGAACTATTGATGTCTATATGGGCCACACATCAAAAAACATCTTTAATAATTCAACAGACTGGGTTCCTGTTGGAGGCCTGACTCAAGTCTACAGCGGCAGCTATTCATTGACCGCCTCGGCCGGCTGGTTTATGATTGTTCTGGATACACCTTTTAATTATAATAGCTCCGATAACCTCCTTGTTGCAGTTGATGATAATACCGACAGTTATGGTGATAATAACGATCAGTTTTACTGCACAGACCAGGGCACAGTCAGAAGTTTATCCTATTATAGTGACGGCATTAATCCAAACCCATCATCTCCGCCGACTGCAGAATCGATAATAACTTTTTGCGCTAATATAAAGTTAAAAGTATCTCCTCCTTCGGGTGAAGATTACGGAACCTGGTCCTACAACCAGAATATCAACCTTAACACTACGGCAACCGGAGCAGATGTTACAGGCGCTGTATATGATTTCCCTGTTCTCGTTAGATTGAATTCAGGAAATTTCAATTTTGGCCAGGCAAAAACCGATGGATCTGACATACGTTTTTCAAAATCCGATATCTCCCAACACCTTTATTATGAGTTGGAGAGGTATGATAATTCAGGCCAGCTTGCTGAGTTCTGGGTGCTGGTTGATACTGTTCAAGGCAACAATAATTCACAGTCTATTAAAATGTACTGGGGCAATGGAAGCGCTCAGGATTCATCAAATTCAGAAGCAGTATTTAATACCACTGATAATTTTGCTGGAGTGTGGCATTTGGATTCGAGTGATTTCTCGGATGCAACTTTAAACAATAATGATGGAATAAACGGCGGTTCATTAGATTCGGCTGGAATGATAGGTAAAGGAAAGAGCTTTGACGGGGTGGATGATTCGATCAAGGTAATGCAGAACGCAAGTATTAACAATCTAGATACTCTAACTATGGAAGCATGGATTTACCCGAAGGCTTGGGGAGAAAACAATTATGGACGGATTATCAATAAGGCCAGCACCGTAGGCGTTGATGGCCCTAGTTTATCTGTCACGAACGTAGGTGGCGCCAATGGCGTTGAAGCGCTCGCGATCGAGAGATATCGCACAATAACGAATACCGATGTCCGGTCATCCGATTATTCCATAAAACTGAATCGATGGAGCCACGTGGTGGCGGTTATGAACGGCGTGATGTCCACGAGATTGTATATCAATGGAACTGAAACGAATTACCTGTTGCAGACAAACGGCTCCGGCTCTTTCACATCGGACGCATCGTTTAATTTACATATAGGCAACACTGGCAATGGCGACCGCACGTTTGACGGATACATCGATGAGGTCCGTATGTCCGACGCCAGTCGCTCTTCAGATTGGATCAAGCTCTGCTACCAGAACCAGCGAGCCCAAAATACTCTGATAAATGGAGCAGATGTAACGCCTCCGGACAATGACATGACCCTGACCGCTACAGGGATTGGCTCCGATAAGGTTGCCTTATTCTGGAATCCCTCTGCAATTGACTCTTCTGATGCATACGGTGTGGGTATCTGGTATAAGACAGGTGATTCCCCAGACTCCGCAAATGATCCCAGTGCAACACTTGCGGGAGTTTATAATTTAGGTACCACTACGGATACCGTGGTTGGATTATCTCAAAATACCACATACTATTTCAGTTTAGCTGCAAAAGACTACGATGAAAACTGGTCTGATACGGCAACGTCTGCAAATGATACAGCAGCAACATATCCAATTAATGTAAAGACTTGGACCGGTGCGTCAAATAACAGCTGGTCAAACGCATCAAACTGGAGCCCGGCCACTGTACCTGGTTCAACAGATTCTGTTGTATTTGGTGCATCAGCAATGTCATGCAACCTGGACGTAAACGCAACAGTTAAGGCGATTACTTTTATATCCAGCTATACGGGGACATTTAATCTTCAAAGCAATGTTTTGAGCATAATAGGCGATGCAGATTTTTCCACGGGTGGGAATATCACTTATACTTTTCCTACTGATGGCAATTTAAGATTTATTGGTACTAGTCCGCAAACTTTGATACCACCGTCAGCTGGTTCACTTCCACCTATCCGTCAGGATGGTACAGGCGGTACAACAATATCGGGTAATAATCTGTTGTGTGACTCATTACACATATGGTCTGGAACATTTGACATAGACACGTTTGATCTTGAGATCATGGGTGGTGGAAACAGAAAACTTGACATATCTGGAGGAACTTTTAACGGTTCAGGTGGAAGAGTAACTGTTGAAGGAGAGGTTTATATAGGTTCAGCGCCATCTATATTGAACGCGCCGTCAGATACTTTTTTTGTAAGCGGGAACTGGGACAATGACCAGGGCGGAACCTTCAATGCATCGCCAAATGGATTCGTGGTGTTTAATTCGTCGATAACGGGTAATTCTATCTATCCAGGAAGTGGTAGTTTCAACCATGTAGTGTTTGCTAATCCTACAGCAGACTGGACCTTTTATGGTGATTTATATGCAGACACTTTAAATTTATACGATGGGAAGTTATACTGCGGTGCTGGCAGGACACATAATATAGGGAATTTATTATCCATACCTTCTGGTGGAAATGGGGTGCTGGACTTCAGTAATTGTACCTTGAACGTAAGTTATGACGCTGATTTTTCGATGTTGGATACGGTGACAGCCACGAATGGTAAGTTGAAATTTGTTGGAGCAACCACGCAATATTTTTCACCGCACAGCATGAATTATCTGCCATGGGTAGTCCAGGATGGATCAGGGACTACAATGGTATCGGACACAAATCCCTTGAATGTGGATTCAC
>JAUXBV010000576.1 GCA_030619215.1 Fibrobacterota bacterium
CAATGGCCTATCCGCTCTTACATAATGTTATACAAATAAATTTGTACCTTGTACTTTAGTAGAACAACAGGCTAGGAAAGAATACTGTTATCATAAGCGGTTTTTAAATGAGTAAACATCTACTGAAAATTTTACTTCTTCTATATTTAGTTTCGGTATTGGCCGGATGCGCTTCAAGGCGGTTCCCTCAGACGCCTCCTATCCCGGAAGCCAGCCGCAGAGATATAGCCCGGCAAAGAGCAGAAAACAGTTTCATAAAAGCAAGAGACCATGAACGGCGTGGTTTATATGCTATGGCTGAACGTTTTTATGAGATGGCCTGTGAGCTTGATCCGGAATCAGAAGTGTTAAAAGATCTTCTGGTAAATCATTATCTCATGTCCCGGAAGTACAAGCGGGCGCTCATCTTAATTAAGGGACAGAACAAGCTGGAAGAGCTTAGTGAGAAAGACAAAAGAACCATCTCAGGCCTCTATATGGAGATGAAGCAGTTTGATAAGGCTGTAGAGGCTTTGGAGAGCATTTCTGATGCAACCTTATCGGAAAGAGCCACGTTAGGCTATTTGTATGAAAGGCTTATGAACAATAGTAAAGCAATTGAGAATTATGCAAAATATTTCGAAAATAATCCTGAATCTTTTGAAATGGGGATGAAGCTTGCGGATTTGTATTTAAAAGAGCAGATGCTTGACAAGGCAGAAAGCCTGTATGTTTATTTAGAGAGTAAATTTGACCGGAAGACAGAAATATTAAACAAGCTTGGCACGGTGAGCCTTTTAAAGAAAGATACTACCGCCGCCATAAATTTTTATAAGACGGCAATGCTGCTGGATTCTGCATCAACGGAAACAATCACCAACCTTGCGCATATCTATATCAGCAGGGGAGATTATACCCAGGCAATCGACTATTACAAAAAAACTGTCGACGGTGATTTTTATGGTAAGTTTTACCTGGGCAAGACCCTGGCAATTTTATATTATTACAACAAACAGTATGAAGAGGCAGAAGAAACACTCAAATCCCTCCTGGCGGTAAATGTTGACGATTACGAATTACATTTCTACCTGGCTCTTACCTTCGCTGCAGGTGATGAGCATGAGCTGGCAGAGATAGAATTAAGAAAATCTCTTGCACTCAAGGATAATTATGCCGACGCCTGGCTTCATTTGTGTTATCTTTTTTTCAAGCAAAAGAAGTGGGATAAAGCTTTACAAAATGCTTTGGAGTTTAAGGATAAGATGCCCGAGATCAGTACTTCATGGCGGGTATATGGTTATGCGCTTAACATAAAAAAGAGGTTTAAGGAAGCCATCGCTGCGTTAAACAAATCGCTGTCATACAATCCGAATGATTCGGAAGTATGGTTTGAATTAGGAAGCGCCTATGAGCGAAGCGGTAATTTTAGAAAGGCGGACAACGCATTCAGGAAGACGCTTAGGCTGAATCCTAATGATGATGCAGCGGCTAACTACCTGGGATATATGTGGGCGGAACAGGGTAAGTACCTTGACAGTGCGAAAGTACTTCTGGAAATGGCGCTGAATAATGATCCGGAAAACGGAGCCTACCTGGATTCGTACGGGTGGATATTTTACAAGATGGGTGACCTGGAAAAAGCCGGGGAGTATATTATTAAAGCAATAAAACAGATTGATGACGATCCGATTATATACTCACACCTTGGTGACATACTTGCTAAAAAAGGTGATACAAGGAACGCTATCGGCGCTTATAAAAAAAGCATTGAACTGGGTTCGGAAGAAAAAGATATATTGACAAATAAAATCAATAAATTGCAGAAGATCCTGGAAAAAACAATTGACACACCGGTAGTAAATGAAAATAAATAACAGAAGCCCGATTACGTTGAAATATTGCACGTGCATTACAGAGGTATCCGACCGGTTAAAGCCGGAAACTCTTTTACCCTGCTTAAAAGTCTTGTTGACTGCTCTGCCCCTGTTGCTTTTTTCATGCGTAGGGACACAAAGCCGGAAATCTCTTTTTGCTACTGAAAAGAGCATCTCATCCATGTTAGTTGACAGGTTGGATAGATTCGAGGCAACGGGAGATATTGCAATTTCATATAGGGGAGAACGGCATCGTGGGAAAATGTTTGTTTCGATAAAGGATGGAAATAATTTTATCTGTGATTTTTACACCCCATTTGCTCAAATAGTTGCTTCTTTTATCTCAGATAAGGATAGTGCCAGGATTATTATAGGGGACCATGAATACCGAATAGGGATTAATGATCATTTGTCCTTTGTACCATTTTTATCACAATACCCGTTCATTTTTAATGACTTTATCCGTATTCTTTCAGGAAGGGTATATAAAAGTGAATGCTTTTCTTTAGAAGTAGACACTATACGGATAGAAGGAAGAAGAAAAACCTACGAGTGGGTTTCCGATTCAGTGAAGATATCCGTAACGGTTTCAGGCAATGGAAAGAAAATAAAAAGCGTTTCCTGTAGTACTTTGGGAGAACCGAACTGGAAGCTGGAGTACTCTTCTTTTAAAGGCGGTATCAGCAGAAAAATAGACTTTAAATCCGGAGAAAAAAACTATTTTTCTTTAGTATTTGAGAGTA
>JAUXBV010000063.1 GCA_030619215.1 Fibrobacterota bacterium
AAATTGCTTTATTTTAAAGATTAATATTTATGACAAATTACCTCAATGTATAATAGTGAGCACTTTGAGCAGATTCAGTAACAAGCGTACTTAAGTGTAAGATAGCTTATTGTTTTTTTTTGGATTTATTTCACTTTTCTTAGGAAATTTGACATTCTTTTATGTTATCTGCAAGGGTAAAACTTAATACGGAAATCCTGTTAAAGCGGAACTGAGGTCGAGCATAAGCACGTATCCAGCTGTATTTACTGTGTAATATTGGAGATGACTTATAACCTCCAAACCTCCCTAACCAATTCAAGCCTTTTCATAGGAATAAACCACAGATCCCATGATAAGACCAGACCTTTGGCACCAGCGTCATGGAGAGCCTCTAAATCGGCTGAAATCTGCTCTGTATTAAGGCTGGTAAGGTCTTCCTCGTCAACAAGCTCAATACCCGGCAAACAGTTTTTAATGCCTGCTTTTGCTGCTCGATTTGTTTCAATTACAAGCGCCTCCGGTGAGAAACCCTTTTCACGTATCTCCTTTAGGGTTGCTGGAAAGGGCAAATGCGTTGCTTCTGCCATAAGCTTGATTGCGTCAGGCTCAGTAAAACCTTTTTCCTTAATAAGCCATTTAAGAATATTGATAAATTCAAAGGGAAGCCCTGCGACACCAAAGGTATGTGCATAGGACATTATTTTAATCCAGTCAGAGCAGCCTGCAAGGGTGCGAAGATCCTGCCCTACAGCAAAGGTTAAAGCCGGTGAAAAACAGTCAAGTCCGACAGATAATCCTTTATCAGTAATTCCAAGAGCAATATCCCGTACAAAATTACTGACTGACCGGGCTCTGAAGGATAAGAATGTTTTAACAGCCTGTGATTCAATGCCCGCCTCATGCACAGGGTATTCCGTATTAAAAATCAGGTGAATAAATTTCTTTATTCCTTCAGGGTCTGACAGTAACGATGAAATGCTCTTTCGTACCAACGCAAAATCCAACCCCTGAGAAGCAGCTTTCCTTTCACATGCTTCACAAAAACAGGCTAAATGCTCCTGAGGTGCGGTGGCTGGAGAGGGGAAACGGATGCGATCCAGGAAAACACCCTGGTAAGGGCTGTTATCAATGAGCTGCTTTATATTTTTATGAACTGCTTCTTTAACTTCCGGGTGATTGGGGCATGCAAAGGTGAATTCCGGTAACTGTTTAAAACCGGAAACAGGTTTATTGTTCAAACCAATCGTATTCCATTGAGGCTCCGGTTTAAAAGTACCGTCGCCTGTCAGAAGCGGATGCCATCGGTAAAGCAAAGCCCCATTCCTCAGGCACTCTTCCGCACACATGTTTACCAGCGGTTCAGGCAAATTCCAGCCGAGCAGCACCTTTGCAATCGGCAGTATGTCAAAAGCGGCGCTTAACTTGTTCCGTGCTTTTTCAACAGGGATATGTGCTAAACCTTCAAGATACTGGATTGCAATAATACTCATAATGAACTTAAAATAAATCAATAATATTTATTAATCTATCTTTACCGTTTTATTCATAATCCATGAAACAGTTTCTTTTTTTTGCGTGCGAAGTAGAGAATAAGCGGAGATTGAAAATGAAAAAGTTTATTGTAAACAGCGTATATAATTTATACGACATAAGTAACATTGATGTGCCGGCAGCTAAGAAAAAAATAGATTTATTATAAAAACGATGACTGTTTCCGTCGGGATAGTATGCCAAATAACTCATTGTAATATAATAAGTTACATAAACAGGCGTCGCTTAGGCTAATCAATCCAACATAGCCTGATAAATAATTGTTTTGGAACTAAATGTATAAACAGAAGAAGAAAATATCTTTATATTGACTTATTACGTTCTTGCATTTATATTTTGGCTCACAAAGAAAAGATGCCTAAAGGGCGAATAATTTTGTTATTAAGTTAAATAATTGTGAATAGAATAATATATTAGCCCGCGATTTTCCGTAAAATATACTAAAACTGCTTAAGGAGGGGTCAGATGTTTACATTTAATACCGAAGTGAAATTTTTCTTTTCTGTTTTGTTTGCAGTGTGCATAGTTTCAGCCGAAACTGTTGAGCTTAACGCTGTATCAGGAACCGGCTCAGGCCCAATCGCATTTGAAGCAGAGGGCGCAACCCATGGAGATGATTGTTCTGCTCCGGGTGGAACAGCTTCCTGGTATATGGGTAAGGTGCCGAACAAACGCCTCTATGTTCCGATAGATGATGCATTTCTCACAGAGAATGATACGATTTACTCGGTCCAAGTGCGTGTGTTGGCCAAGGCCGATGATGATATGAGCGGCACCTATGATGGTATCCGCATAGCTCTCAGGCTTGGAAACAAAGAATCACGCAATCGTGCAATCAATGAGCTTTATACCGAATATGCTTACTATACAGCCGTGTGGGCCAATAATCCGGCAACCGGGCAAACCTGGACCTGGGAAGAGGTCTGTGACATAGAAGCAGGAGTTTTTACTGCTAAAAAAAGACAGTTAACCTTTTCCACCTACTATGTTGATCATATTCAGATTGTTGTCACCTATGGTAACGGCAATTCACCCCCGGAGGCTTCTTCGGTGTTAATCAATGGAACCATCAGAGTTGGTGAGACACTGAGTGGTTCGTATGTTTACAGTGACAGGGAGGATGACCCGGAAGGAATCTCCATGTTCAAGTGGTATCGTGCTGAAAGTGCGAATCCAAATGACACTCTCATAGCAGTAATTAATGGCGCAACAAGCCAGGACTATACATTAACTAACGCAGAGAGAGACGAGTATATCTCATTTGAAGTGACTCCGGTCGCTACACGAGGTGTTCTTGTCGGTTTACCAGTGGGGAGTGCTTTTGTCGGTCCGATTATAAATAATCCTCCGGTATTAGCAGGGATAGGATCTCAATCCACCGCAGAAGGCGCTTTGTTAACCTTCCCGACAAGCGCTACAGACCCTGATTTTGATCCTGTAACTATCTCCGGGGCTCCTCTCCCGTCCGGCGCCACGTTTGATGGAACAACATTCAACTGGACGCCTGATTATGACGCGGCGGCTTTTTCTACCTATCTTGTTACTTTTACCGCTTCAGATGGAGATTTGACCGACGAGGAGATCGTTGAGATTACAGTGACAAATACCAACCGCGCCCCGATATTAGCGGCAATAGGAGCTCAAAATACAGCAGAAGGCACCTTATTAACCTTCACGGCAAGCGCTACAGACCCTGATAATGATGCAGTAACAATCACTGCGGCAGTCCTCCCATCCGGCGCGACGTTTGATGGAACAACCTTCAGTTGGACTCCTGATTTTGACGCAGCAGCATCTTCTCCGTATCTTGTTACTTTCACAGCTTCAGATGGAGATTTGACCGACGAAGAGATCGTTGAGATTACGGTAACAGATGTTGCACTTTATACAGTAACCTTTACTGTTGGCTCTTACGGGAGCATTACCGGTACACTAGTTCAAACTGTTCCACATGGTGGCAACTGCACGGAGGTTACCGCCGTGCCCAACACCGGATACCATTTTACCGGCTGGACAGGCGACAATACCGGAACGGATAATCCGTTAACCGTGACAAATGTAACCTCTGATATGACCATTAACGCCAATTTTGAAATCAACCAATACACAGTAACATTCGCTGCTGGAAGCCATGGTTCCATTACGGGGGATTTATCTCAGAATATTGATCATGGTGGCAGCTGTACTCCGGTAACAGCAGATCCCGAAACGGGATATACATTCACAGGATGGTCCGGTGGTTTTACCGGTACCACCAACCCCCTAATCGTGCCAAATGTAACCTCTGATATGACCATTACCGCGAATTTTGATATTGCTTCTGATATTACCAATGAAGTCAACATATCTGCTTCCGGAAATGTGTTTTTGGTTTCTCCAAATGTAGTTACCGTCGGTAATACGGTTAGCTTTCTTTTCAGAGGAAAAGGCGTTACCCATGCCAATCTGGTAATTTACGACGCATTAGGAAACACCCTTTACAAGAATTCATACGGATCAGAAATAAACAGTAATAAGTTAAAAGTATTTGACTCCTGGAATCTGAAGAATATGAACGGTAGTACAACTGCAAGTGGCACATACCTTGCTTTTTTAATTACAAAAAACAATGACGGCAGTGTACAAAAGATTAAGGCAATGATTGGTATTAAGGAGTTTTAACAGCTGATAGCTGATAGGAAATTAAAGGGTACAAGGTGCCACTTTAGTGGTATAACTACCAATGGAATAATTCCAAGGGGCAATAAATTACCTTCTTGTCATTAAATTTCCTATTGTCCGTTTATCTGGAATCAAAATAAACACCGGGTTACATACAGGCAAGAAAAACGCAAAAAAGCCTTTATCTGAGAAAAATTGCAAGGGGATTTCCGTTCTCAAAGCACTCCTTATCAGTCTTTTCTAATGGTCAATACAAGCCGTATTTAAATTTGAATTTATAAAACAGCTTCATTTTTACCGTCCTGGTCAAAAATATAACAGGTGATCTAAAAAATCCTACAGATGTGATCACCGTCACATACTTATCTTTTTAAATAACATATATTTTTATTTGCTAAACTGAAGAAAATATTAAAATGGAGAAAAACAAATGCCATCACAAAAGAAATGGGTAGTCGATGAAAAAGGATATCATGCGGTAACTGAATTTGCGCCTGCAGATAGAACCGCAGTATATATAGATGATACCTTTGATACTCAAACAGGCAATACACAAAGCAGTGACGAAAGTGAAGTACAGCTTCTTGAAGGAAAATGGCTTCCCGGTGAAGACGGCTTCCAGTTCAATAAAAAATGCAAAGTACAGGTAAAAGCCAGATTCCTGAAAGAGACCGGCCGAAGAAAAATAACACTCAGCACCTTTGTTGAATATGAAGGAGAAGAGGAAGACCTCGGGCTGCAGGTGGAAATAGATTTGAATGATGACGGTATTGCTGAAGGGGAAGTGATGCTTTACTACGGGGACAAATACAGTGATGCATTGCGAGAGAAACCCGAGGCTAAATGTCATTATTTGTTTAAGGCAACACATAATACTGCGAAGAATGAGCTTGAGAGTGAACAATTGGAAATGCCGCAAGGACCTGCAAATGAATACTATGGAGGATATGAATTGCAGGAAGGAGATAAAGATAGTGAGAAAAAATGGGGAGGAGAAATACATAAGGAAGAAGGGGAGTATGTCAAGGAGTTGCAGGAGGATTTATTAGAATTAGGATACTGGGTTAGCACTCCAGACAGTAACGAGGGGAAAGGCAGGATTGTTGATGGTGATTTTGGTGGCGGTACAAAAAAAGCAGTTAAAACATTTCAGCTAGAGCATTTTGTTTTTACTTCAGAAGGGTCTATTGATGAAAGTAAAAGCAATAAGATAACTGTTGTTGTAGATTCCGAAACAGCTGAAAAGATTAAGGAAGCTGTAACTAACTGCGGCTCAAGTACCTGGTATAGGCTTGGACATAATGCGATAAAAACATGGGATCGTCGTGAAAGGTTACCAACAGGTGCTTGGGGAGCCTGGGAGCAGAAAAGTGGTTCTTACGGTAATTTTTTCCAAGCGCCTCCATCAAATGGTTATTGTAGACATTCAGTTGACTATGGGTCAAATGAATTGATAACTAATAATAGAGGTAACTATGAGGAAAGAAGTTCTTCTTTTGAAGTATTAGAAAATAACAGTTGCACTTTTGTAATGGCAGATTGTTGGGGAACAGAGCAGATGATTAATTTTATAAAGTCGGTTGGTGATGAATGGGCCTCAAAAAAAGTTCAGAACCGACAAGTTCCTATTTTTCGGGTCGCTGATATTTCTGGCTTTAATGGCGGCCCTCTTAGCCCGCATGCAGGCCATCAAGATGGAACAGCGGTTGATCTCAATGATATTGTTTGTTCTTGCAGGGATTTTAGTGAGGAATGGCACCGCGAATGTGCGTTAGAGTTGGCAAAATTGCTTCATGAAAAGGGTGCAGTAAGAATTCTTTTTAATTGTCATTATGTAATAAAAAATGTTTCTATTGCACAACAATGTATTTCCCACCACCATCATTTCCATGTTGATGGCCCAGGTTCAGATAAATCACCGTCGGCTGAAAAGCATACAACCTGTCATGACTGCGGGATATTCGCTAGTTGTTCAAAGAAAATTACACAGGTTCGCTTAAATGCGGATTCACCCTGGCAGGATTATAATCGTAATGCTGCAAAAGGTTCACAAAATGGTTTGTATACAACTGGAGGTGCTAGGACAGAAGGATGTGTGCTTCTAAGTAATGCTAAGGATAGTTGATTTCGAAAAAGGCAGGTGTAAAATGAGACAATTGAAATGTATTATTTGTTTTTGCATATTAATATGTGCAACATTAAATTGCACTAAAGCTGAAACTTCAGACACAACTATTTCGCCACAGAAAATTGATTCAGTTGTTCAGCAGTTTAAATTTTTTTATTCGAAGATTAACAAAGCAGAAGCAGACGATAAAGTTACAATAGTAACTCATAGTAATTTTTATAACCCTGAAACATATACCTTTGGCCCATTGCTAAAACGTGTTTTTATGGAAAAAAGCGAGTGTTCTGGTGACTCAATATATAAATATTATTATGGTAATGGTATTTTAATTGAGGGAGAATTAGAGAGGGGTACCTTTTTTATCCATAAATTTACAACACTTAAAAATGGTTTGAAATCAGGTATGAATATCGATGAGGTAAAAACAAAGCTTGGAACTCCCCGCCGTGTAAGTACCAATATATTGACTTATGCTGTATTTGATGAAATTGAAAGTGAATTTAGTGTAAAGGGTAAAAAATATTACTATGACGGTGTAAGGTTATTATTTGAAGATGGTAAATTAGTTGCTTTATGGTTTATTACAAAAATGACTTGTTAAATATCGCTTTAATTAAGAGTTATAAGGACATACGTATTCCTTCATTTTAATGGTGTACCCTGAAGATTAAATAAATTACAAAAAATTGTTATAATCTCACTTTACTAAACTTATCCTAATTTAGATTTCTCTCCCGGCCCATGCCCCCTCACAAAAACAACAAAAAACAGCACCATACCAACAAGTGAAAAGCTTCCGGTTCGCATAAGCGCGACGGCACCCCACGTATTTATAACAATTCCACCGAGTAATCCTGCAACAGAACCGGCGATTGTATAACGGGCGACATTCATCAGAGAGAGGTAGGTTGCCCGCATATCCTCATGTGCCTGCCGGTCAACAAAGTCGATTAAACCGTTAAAGGTGAACGCAAAGGCAGGCCCCTGAATAAGAGCCACTGAGAATTTCCATAGGAACGGTGTTTCCAAAGTAAACTGGGAAAAGAGAAACAGGCGAAGTGCATTTAAGGTCATGCCGACAATAATAAACCAGCGGTTACCCATTCTTCGAATTAACTTGTGGGAATAGAGCATGATCGGGATTTCAAAGATTGTCCACGTCCCGAAAATAAGCCCCATGTGGAAGAAGGACTTCATGACATCGTCAAAGAAGTAGGACATATAATTAAAACAGGCCATTTCAACGATACCGTTGAGGAAGATGAATAGCAGAAATCGTTGAAAGAGGTGATCCTTTTTTAAATGGTTCCATGGGATTTTAATTGCTTCGGAGATAGGCTTGACATGCAGCCCTTTCATGGTGGTAAAAGCGAGTGCAAAGTAACCTGCTGCTGAGCCGTAATAAATAACAGCGTCTCGCTGGGTGAGTGTTACCAGCAGGCCAATGACAATACATGACACTGACCATCCGATAGTACCCATAAGGCGAATCGAGCCGTATTTTTCCCTGGATGAATGTTTGTTCAGAAAACGCATTGTTTCAGCGTCGATGAGTGTATGGAGGGGATGAAGGAAAAACGCGCTGAGCAGCATGAGCGGAAATATAACAAGGAATTTTAGACGGACACCCCACATAAAAGTCCAGGGTTCAGCAGTCTGGGCCAGTCCCAGCGCCAGAAGGCCGCCGATTAAACAGTTAAAAGCAATGATATGTTTTCCAAGCCTGAATTTATCGGATATGATTGCTGCTGCTGGATTTGCTATAAGTCCGATATAGGGAAGAAAAGTAAATATCAGCATGATAAGGTGATTGTTGGGGGTGCCGTCCTGATTTACCAGAACATGCTTTAAGAATGCACTGAAGAAAGGCATTCCGGAGCCAACGCCAAGAAATAACAGGAAGTAAAGTATCCTGAGGTAGGTCTTTTGTTGCTTAATCTGGTCCATAGTTATTGATTTGAATCTTGTGAAACGTAATAAAGTGTCTTAAAAAAGTATTTATACCTTTTTTTACGATACTGCCTCTTGATAATTTAGAGGGGTATTATATTATCGCATTCAATGAATATAACACATATAAATTGAGGAACTTTTTGTAAGGTCCACTTTTATAATATACATGCCTTTGGCATGGGAGTTTTTCAACATAATGATTTCCTGACCCTTTGTTAAAAAACATTTTTCCACTTTATTAATACATTGGCCACTCATATTATAGACATTTATTGAATATTCTCCCTGTTTCCGCACGTCAAGAATAAGGGCGTTTTTCATGACACGAATAACAGACACGGGTGCACGTAAAGAACAGTGATTCTTTTCAGTTACTATGGCGACCGGCACGAATTTATCGGTCCCGAAAAAGGTGATATTGGTTATTTCGAAAGAGACCTGAACCGATGTATCGAGAACCATGGGGGAGAAGGCAAAGGTATTTACTTTTGAGAGATCCATTGATACTGCGTCAATTGCATCGCTCACGTAGCGGGGTTTTTCAAAAAATACCGGCGAAACCGGGGCAGAATAGGTGCTGCTATTGGATGCTGAGGGAATGCCGGTATAATGTGAAGCTTTGTTGCCTTCAAGATCGGACTGGATCAGCGTCATACGTAATGGAACATTTGATATGTAGGTTATTTCGAAACCATTGACATCTTTAAGGTTGTTTTTCGGATCCAGTACAACATCAGCGATGCGCTCGGCCACAAACTTGCCGGTTGCATCAACGGTGCCGGTTGCGGTAAGCTTTTTGTTTTCAAGCGTTGCGGTTATCCCGGACGAAGAAACAGTCACGCATTCAAGCAGGTTCCTACTTTTAATTGTTTTGTCAATGGTATAAAGATGGTTTTTTGACAGGTCGTCCAGGGCAACGGGATTTTTCATCCAGCGGATGAAATCAATCATGTTGACTATCCTGACATCGGGCAGTGTTTCACAGTAGTCAAGGAAGCTGATAAGAGCCTGCTGGCGCTGGGTGTAAGTGGTGGCAAAATTGAGATTCGCATCGTTTTCCGCTGAATAGTAATCGCTGTGTAGCCCGATATCCATGGGCGAGCGGCTGCCGTTGTAGTGCCAGTCCAGTGTTGCCTTTAGATAGCCCAGAAGGCTTTTACCGTTGGGCCAGATACCGCTGTCAAAACCTTTATCCTGCGGTATCGTTGCACCGGGAGCTAAAAAGATGACCGTGGGTGTCTGCCACAATCCCTGCGTACTGATCGCCGTGTACCATATCCATCCGCTCTCCATGGTTCCCGGAAAATAGGGCGTGGCCCATTGGATTGCTGTACCCTGCGTTCCGTTATCAAGAGTACAATCGTACCGGAAGTCAAGGTCTCTGAGTATTTTAAAGGTAGTGTTATCAGTGATTGAACAGGCCAGGTAGGGTGTCCTGAATCCGTAAATATGGGATGGCGGGATACCAATATTATTTACTATATATTTGTTACATGCGGCAAGTTCCTGAAACCCCTGCTCATAAGTCAAATCGGTCATATTATGCTCATGGGTCAGCGTATGGTTTCCGATTTCACAGCCATTATCATATGCACCCCGCCAGGCATCTTTGATTTCTGCATTTGAAATTACATAGAAAGTTGCGACACAGGGTGTTCCGTCAAAGGTTGCCTTATTCCCGGCTCCCTGCGGATTGAGTCTGTCCTTTAAAAGGACGTCCTTCACCCACGCCACTCCGTCAGCAAACCTGTTATCATCAAAGCCGAGGCAGATCAGCTGGGGGATTTTAGTCGAGTCAAGACCAGCGGGCGGGATATGCGTGGGTTCCAGTTTATCGTATGCTGATAAGCTGTTTATGACTATAAAAAAAGTAATTAGAAAATAAAGGGATTTAATAAATTTCATGTTTATTAACCTTATATATATAGTATAAGAAATTATAGAGGTATATTCTTTGCAGATTTATGAATTTTTATTGTTATTTATAGCGATTTACGGAAGTTTTTAATTGCTGTAATAT